>CALGNW010000015.1 GCA_937958345.1 uncultured Neomegalonema sp.
GGATAAATGTCACCATGCCAAAGGGTCTGCTTGATACACTGGATGAGGCGGCTGAGAAGCGAAAGACAACGCGCTCAGGCCTGATTGCAACGGCTGTTAAAGAGTTGATCGCGGTCTGAGTCTCGGTGTGGGTGTGGCCTAAAAGTTTGCGGATTGTCTCAATCACCGGGCGTCGTGGTGATGCCAGTCCGCAGCCTGTCGCCAAAATCGGACGCCTCTTTCAGTAGCGCTTCGAAATCATCCGGCGGATTACCGCCTTCCAGCATCCCTTTGAAGGTCGTGTAAGCATCCGTCTTTGAGCCAAATGCCCGCAAGGTCTTTTCGTCATTCACCCAAGCCATCACAAGAACTTTGCTCGCGGTATCGAACCGAAAGAACAAGCGGTACTGCTGAAAGAACTTTGCGCGAAACCAGTGTTTGCGGTCCGGTCCGAGCGTCTTGCCCTGCCGAAACTGCGGTGATGTCGGATCTGCCGGGATCACTTCTGTCACCAGTTTGAAAACAGCCGCAAGGCGTTTGGTGCAGTTTTTAGTGTGCCAGGTTTCGGGATCACGCTGTTTGCGATCCTCAACCTCGGCAATCAGGCGGTCTATTTGGTCCAGAAAAACCGGATGCGCATAGATGGACCAGCCATTGATAACCAGCGCCCCCTTAGGCGGTCGGGTCATTCGTCGTCAGGCGACAGGGAGGCGTCGAGATCGACCTCCACATTGCCGACCAGATTTTTAAGGCGCTCATGCAAGCCGCCCTCGAAGGCGTTCAGGCGATCTGGGCGTTCTTTTACGTCGGCTTCGATCAGGTCAAGAAACGCGGTAAGGGCAGGGTCGTTCTCGGTCGCGTGTACAGGCTCGATATAAACCCTCCCGTCAGGTTCAGTGCAGTAGCGCAACTGATCACCCTTACCGAGATTGAGCTGCTTACGCACGCCACTTGGTACGGTCGTTTGATACCGGTCTGTTAATTTGGAAAACTCTGGCGCGCCCATTGCCATCGCGGCCTCCTAAACTGAATAGAGCGAAGGTAATGCATTTGCATTGTCTTGTCAATCTATTGGATGCCGCAAAGTCCGCCCACCCCATCGACAAACCCATCGCAAACGCTATTGTCCCGCCAAAATCGCAGCAGGACAGACATCTTGAAAAATCTCACCGACAGTGCCGCTCAACTCCTTGATCTTGCAATGAAAGCGGGGGCTGAGCAGGCTTCTGCCGCCGCCGCTTGGAATGACGGGATAGAGGCGTCTGCGCGCGATGGCGTGGTCGAGGAGGTCGGGCGTTCCGAAAGTCTCGATCTCGGCATCCGTGTGATCATCGGCGAGAAACAAGCCTGTGTCTCGGCCTCAAGCGGCAAACCCGATGTTCTGCACGAATTGGCAGAACGCGCCGTCGCGATGGCCCGCGAAACGCCGGATGATCCCTATTGCGGTTTGCCGGACGCCGCGAATCTGGCCAAAGATTTTCCCGATTGCGACCTGTTCGACCCGTCTGAGACCGATGCGGACACCCTGCGCGATATGGCGCTGACCGCTGATCAGGCCGCGCGCGACGTTGACGGGATCGCCAAAACCGACGGGTCGGGCGCAAGCTGGTCCCGCCGCCGCGCCGCGCTCGTGATGTCGAACGGCTTTTCCGCCGAACGTCAGGGCAGTTTTTGGAGCGCGTCCTGCACCGCCATCGCGGGCGAGGGCCTTGGCATGGAGCGCGATTATGCATGGACCAGCGCGCGTTTTCGCGAAGATCTGCGCGACGTTGCCGAAATTGGCCGCGAAGCCGGAGAGCGCACAGTGCGCCGCCTGAATCCGCGCAAGGCAAAAACCTGCGCCGTGCCCGTCATCTATGACCGCCGCCTCGCCGCGTCACTCCTCGGCAGCTTTCTCGGCTCGATCAATGGGGCGTCGGTTGCACGCGGCTCCAGTTTTCTTAAGGACAAACTTGGTCAACAGGTTTTCGCCAAAGGAATATCGATCACCGACGACCCCCACCGTATTCGCGGCCAGGCGTCGCGCCCTTTTGATGGCGAGGGTCTGCCGACGCGCAAGCTTGAACTGATCAGGGACGGCGCGCTGACCACATGGATTCTCGACACTGCGACCGGCAAGCAGCTTGGCATGGACTCGACCGGCTCGGCCTCTTTCGGCATCGGCTCCGCCCCGCGCCCCAGTTCCAGCAATGTTACCCTCGCCCCCGGTCAACGCACGCGGGCCGATATGATCGCGGGACTGGAAGAGGGCTTTCTCATCACCGAAATGCTGGGTGCAAGCATCAACGCGACGACGGGTGATTACAGCCGGGGGGCCAGCGGCTTTTGGATCGAAAACGGCGAGATCGCCTATCCGGTGACCGAGGCAACCGTTGCCGGAAACCTGATAGAAATTTTCGCCAATCTCGAACCGGCAGAAGACCTCCCGCTGGATCGCAGCATCGCGTCGCCCAGCGTGCTTGTCACGGGATTGCAGATTTCCGGTGAGTAATTCCGCCGCCCTTCAGGACGATCTCGATTTGCTCGAACGCGCAACGGCGCAGGCGGCAGAGCTCGTCATGGGTTATTTCCGGCGCGATCCGAAATCGTGGAAGAAAAATGACGTGTCTCCGGTTTCCGAGGCCGACCTTGCTTCCGATGCCTTACTGCAAAAACTGCTGCTTGGTGCGCGACCCGGCTACGGCTGGCTGTCCGAGGAAACCGAGGATAACCGCGACCGCCTGTCCTGCGATCATGTCTGGATCGTAGACCCGATCGACGGAACCAACGCCTTCCTGCAAGGCAAGCCCGACTTTACCGTCTGCGCGGGCCTTGCGCGGGATGGCGAGGCGGTTGCGGGTGTCGTGATCAATCCGGTCAACAAGCAAGTGTTCAAGGCCATCAAAGGCGAGGGCGCATGGCTGAACGGTGCGCTCCTCTCGGGCCTCAAACCGGCGACCCTGTCCGCCGCGCGCTATCTCAGCCGCAAAAATGTGATGAAGCCCGACCGCTGGCATGGCGACGTGCCGATGCCGAAACCCGGCTATATCGGCTCGCTCGCCTATCAGCTTTGCGTCGTCGCGATGGGCACACATGATGCGGCTGTCTCCGTCAGCGCCCTGCACGAATGGGACATCGCCGCCGCCGGTCTGATCCTGCAGGAGGCGGGCGGCGTCGTCACCGATCAATGGGGCAAGCCGCTGCGGTATAACGAGGCGATGCCGGTCATTGACGGCATGATTGCCGCCGGTCCGGCACTGCACGCCGAAATCCGCGGTGCGTTGATCCCGAAAGACCTGACATGAGCGCCGAATTCCTGACCGCTTTTGCCATCCTTTTTGTGATGATCGACCCCATCGGCCTGACGCCGCTATTTGCCGCGTTAACAGCGGGTGTCGAACAAAAGGCCCGCATCGGCATCGCCCTGCGGGCCATTGCCGTCGCGGCGCTGATCCTGACATTGTTCGGTCTGGCGGGGGATGCGTTGCTTAAATCGGTCGGCATATCCCTGCCCGCTTTCCGCATTTCAGGCGGCATTATGCTGTTTTTGCTGGCGGTTGATATGCTGTTCGAAAAGCGCACGGAACGGCGCGAAAAAAGCGCGGAGGAGGCGGACGAAGAAGCCCGCAACGATCCGTCTGTCTTTCCGCTGGCGACACCGCTGATCGCAGGCCCCGGTGCGATGGCAACAATGATCCTGCTGATTTCCGAACATCCCGGCGATACCGGCGCTCAGGTTATGGTGTATCTCGGCATGGCGTCGGTTCTGGCGATTTGCATGGTCACGTTCATGGCGACCGGCCTGATCGAGCGTGCGATTGGCCCGACGGGCATCAAGGTGCTGACGCGCCTGTTCGGCACGTTACTCGGCGCACTGGCGGTGCAGTTTGTTTTGGACGGCATCGGCGAATTCTGGAACATCGCGCATTAGCGTTTAATGACCGGTGATCTGGGATAGCGTTAGGCGAGGGGTTCCATCAACTCGATGCGGTTGCCGAACGGATCGCTGATATAGACCCGCTGAAACCCCGCCAACGGCTCGTCGGTGACCGTGGGAACACCGGCCTCGGTCAACCGCTGTGTCAGGGCCTCTAATCCGGTGACCAGAAACGCCGGATGTGCCTTTTTTGCGGGCGAGAATGGTTCCTCGACACCCAAATGCACCCGCAGCGCACCGCGTTCGAACCAAACCCCGCCGCGCACGGCCAGATTGGCCGGTTTCGGCACTTCGGGAATGTGCAGCAGCCTGTGATAGAACGCCCGCGCCTCGTCCTCGCGTCCGGCAGGCATGGCGAGCTGTATATGGTGCAGCGCCTCAATCATCATCATCGCGTGACATTACGCCCGTCAGGGCATTGTGTCAGCCTCCCTCGTTGACCCGCACGTCACAGACGCTTTATACAGCGCCGAACCGATAAGGAATGCCCCATGGCCAAGCTGCACATCGTCTTCGGCGGTGAACTCGTCGATACCAGCCGCAACGAATTTCGCAATTACGAAGACATCGACGTCGTCGGCGTATTCCCGAGCTACGCGACGGCGCACGAGGCATGGAAAGAGGCCGCGCAGCGCACGGTCGATAACGCTCACATGCGCTATTACATCGCGCATCTGCACCGCCTTCGCGACGAAGAGCGCGAAACCAGCTCCGAACCCTCCTAAATCGCATGAAACCGCCCCGCGTCCTGCGCGCGCTCGGTTCGGGATTGTTCAGCCGCCTCGGACCGCCGATCGGGGCGGGCTTTATACGTTTTACGCATCGCACGACCCGCTGGAGCTGGCAGGGACGCGAACATCTGCAAGCGGTCGTTGACGAAAAAACACCGGTGATCGTCGCCTTCTGGCACAGCCGCATCCTGATGATGTGCCCGCTGATGGAGGAAAGCCCGCTGCCCATCCGCGTGCTCGTTTCGCAAAACCGCGACGGCGAAGTGATCTCGGAAATCGTCCGCAAGTTCGGCCATGATACCATTCGCGGCTCGACCCGGAATCCGAACAAGGCCAAAGACAAGGGCAGTGCGCAGGCGGTGCTGGAGATGCTGCGCCACCTCAAGGGCGGTGGCAGCGCGGCCATTACCCCCGACGGCCCGCGCGGCCCGCGCGGCGTAGCCCAGACCGGCGCGACGATGCTGTCGCTGCAAACCGGCCTGCCGATCATCCCGATGTCATACTCCACCCGTTTCGGCAAAGAGCTGAACAGCTGGGATCGTTTTCTTTTTGCATTGCCCTTCGGGCGCGGGGCCTATGTCATCGGTCCGCCGATCCATCCCCCCGCCGCCGACGATGATGACACGCTGCGTGCCCATCGCACGGCGCTCGAGGAAACGCTGACCACCCTGATGAACCGCGCTGATACAATGACGGGGCGCACGGGCCGCCCCGCATGACTTTGCTGTTGAAGACGTGGCGCGGGTTGATGTCAGTGTCCGAACCGGTGCGCGCGCGCCATCTTCGCCGCCGCATCGCAAAGGGCAAGGAACAGCCCGATCGCCTGTGTGAACGCTATGGCAAGGCGACCGTTGACCGACCGGACGGGCCGCTGTTGTGGGTTCATGCCGCCAGCAACGGAGAGGCGCTGGCGTCCCTGCCGCTCATCGACGCCTTACGGGCCGAGACGCCGGGGCTGATCGTTCTGGTCACGACCTTCACGGTGACGGGCGCCGAATTGATCCGTAAGCAAGCGCCGCATGTCATCCACCAGTTCAAACCGTCAGAAGACTCCGCCGCTATCACCGCCTTTCTCGATCACTGGCGTCCTGATCTGGCGCTGTTCATCGAGTCAGAGCTTTGGCCGAATTTACTCTGGCAAACCGGAAGGCGCCGTATCCCCATGGCTCAGGTCAATGGCCAGCTTTCGGCGGGTAGTGCAAAGGGCTGGCGCTTTGCGGCGGGCACGTTTCGCGGCCTGATGGCGGGTCTGTCGGCGCGTCTGGTGAAGACCGAGGATGTAAAAGCCCGCATGATCGCGCTGGGCGTTCCGGCTGACAGCATCAACGTCACCGGCGACCTGAAATCCTCGCGCGCTATCCAACGGCCCGACCCCGAGGTGCTGGCGGCCCTGTCCGAACAGATTGGCGACCGTCCTGTTTTTCTGGCTGCCTCGACCCATCCGGGCGAAGAAGAGGCCGTCGCCCTGGCGCATGAGGCATCGACCGAACGGTGTCCGCACGCTCTGACAATTATCGCACCGCGCCATGCCACGCGCGGCGACGAAATCGCGGCGATGCTGACGGCACGCGGGCTGACGGTCCGTCGCCGCAGCAAAGGGGAAAGCACCGAGGGCGCTGCGATCTATCTGGCGGATACGACCGGCGAAATGCCGCTCTGGTATGCGCTCGCACCGGTCACGTTTATCGGGGCGGGCTGGGGCGATCTCGGCGGGCATAATCCGCTGGAGGCGGCGCAGCTCGGATCAGCGGTTCTAAGCGGCCCGAAGGTTCATGCATCGCAGGCCGCCTTTGATCGCCTCAGCGCAGCCGGGGCCGTGCGCTTTGTCAGGAATACAGATGATCTCGTCGTAGAACTGCTCTGCCTTACGGATGAACGCGGTAATCCCAATACAAAGGCGCTGGCGATGGGCAAGGCAGGCAGGCGCGCAGCCGCACCCGACATGGTCCCTCTGGAATTGACGATGCGCCACCTGCGCCCCATCGCAAACCGGGTATTTCAATGAGAACGCCAGCTTTTTGGGCCGATCCGAACTGGCGCGCCGCGCTGCTCGCACCCGCAAGCTGGCTCTACAACACCGTCAGCACATGGTCGCGTGCGCGCAAGCAATCCTATCGCGCGCCCGTTCCGGTTATCTGCGTCGGTAATCTGACCGCAGGCGGAACGGGCAAGACCCCCACCGTCATCGACCTGCTTCAACGTCTGACAGATCGGGGCCTCGCCGTTCATGCGGTTTCGCGCGGTTATGGCGGCACAGAAACCGGCCCGCTTGCTGTGAAGATCGGCACGCATTCGGCGGCGCAGGTCGGCGACGAGCCTTTGCTGATTGCATCTTATGCCCCGACATGGATTGCCAAAGACCGTGCCGCCGGTGTGCGCGCCGCCGTCGCGGCAGGGGCCGAGATCGTCGTATTGGATGACGGACACCAGAACCCGTCCGTCGCAAAAGACATGACACTGATCGTCGTTGATGCCGCCTACGGTTTCGGCAATGGCCGCATCATTCCCGCCGGTCCTCTCCGCGAAACAATCGAAGCGGGCATGGCCCGCGCTGATGCCGTGGTCCTGATCGGTCAGCCCGCCTCGCCCTGGCCGGATTTGTTCCGGAACAAACCGGTCCTCAGGGCCACGCTGCAACCGCGTTTTTCGGGGATGTCGCTGGACGGCGCGCGGGTATTTGCGTTTGCCGGAATAGGACGCCCCGAGAAATTTTTCGAAACGGTGCGTGCGCAGGGTGCGACCATCGTCGACAGCGAGACTTTTCCGGATCACCACGCCTACAGCCGCCCTCTGATAGACCGCCTGATGGCGCGGGCGGATGCTCAGGATCTGATGCTGGTAACGACCGAGAAAGATGCGGTAAAGTTGCCGCAGTACACCTTGGGAAAGGTGTGGCCTATTCCCGTCGGGTTAATCTATGACATACCCGAACAGATCGAACGACTACTTGATCGGACGCACAAGAGTTCACAGTAACGCGAGATCTTTAATTTAGGCAAATCTTGGCAGGCTTTGTCCCATTCAAGTCTTGAATGGACGCGATGGTTGAACAGCGCAGATGGTCCCTCTGTCGCGCCAGACGACGGCCACGGGCTTCGCTCCCCTCTGACTCCCGTGGCCGTCGTCGTTTCCTCGCGCTTTCCTGCCAATCGGAGCGAGTCTTGCATCGCGCGGGTGATGGTGCGCGTTCCCGGGATACTTTGCATGGCGATTGCCGGTTTGGCGACGAATCCGCTATTGGCCGAATCGTGGAAGCCCACCGTGACACGCAGCCCGCCCCAGCGCGTCGAGGTCGTGTCTCCGACGCCTGCCGATCTCCGGAACTGGGGTGCGCGTATAAAATACGGGATTGCGAACGGCTCGCCCGACATCGCCGGACACTTTGCCAAGGGCGACGAACGCGGTTGGTCAAAGGCGGTTTTTGCGACGGTTCACCGCCGTTTTCCCAACGGCGAAACCACACCCTATATCGGTGTCGGTGCCGGCTATGCCGAAGGTTTGGTCACCGCACCGTCCGAAGTCGCACCGGATGCGCTTGCCTTCAAGGGCGTTGTGGGGACTGAGATGACGCTGGAGGAGGGGTTGGGCGCGTTTGTCGAGTACAGTTTCGCCGTCTCGCCCGATGCCAATACGGGTCCGGGCGGTTCGCTGCGCAGCCACGCATGGACGACGGGGATCAAGCTTGATCTGAATTGAACTGACGGCGACCCTGTTCAGGCGTTTTTGCGGCTGCGGCGGCGCACGGGCCGCTCCTCGGCATATCGCTCACGCGGCGCAGGTTGCTGCCGGCGCGGGGCAGGGCGCACATGACGCCGTCCGCGAAACAGGGACAGGATTGATCCGAAAATCAGGTGCGTGAACAAAAAACCGGCCCCGCTATACGCCAGCCCTTCAACCGTTGTCGGTATCGAGGGTTTGTAATTATCCCAGGTTCTTTGCAGCAGTTCCTTATCCGCACCGGAGATAAAGACCGGTAACCGCGCAAACGGGTTTGATCCGGTCAGCGCGCGCCAGTGATCCGACATATCATGCCATCGGTCGATTGTAATTTGCATCGAGTTTCCGCGATTTACAAAAAACGAGTCGCCCGACCGCGTATACCGCTCGATTGCCGACGCCCGATCCATTCCCGACACGCTCGCATCGCGGTCAAAGTGGCGGACAACCGTTGCCAGCTCGTCAATTGCCCCGCCCAGCCGTTGTTTATACTGCTGCATAAATTCGGGAGCTTGCGAAGCGATCAGCGCGCCGACGCATCCGGCAATCAGAAGGCTGGTAAAGCGAAACATAGAGAAATGACCTTGCTGTCACATGACATGAGTTAAATTGTATAATATTTTGTAATTAGTCAATAATATGATTTTTCGTGGAAAGATTCAGGTATGATGCGGCATGCGGGTCCGAGATCAGAATTGACCGGAAAAACAGTCGCGATTTCAGGTTAACAGATCGTAAAATTCGACCCCCCCGCGACCCGCTCCTTTACGATAAAGCGGCTATCCCACGGCCCGATCTCACCTATCTTTAAGGAACGAAAAAAACCGTCCCTTCACAAGCCATGCGAACGAAAACGCCCAAAGCGCATAGGCTTCGTGCCAGAATGTCTGCTGCTCGGCATTCCACATTTGGTGTTCAAACGAACCGGGTTTAACGGTCAACGCATGCAGACCGATGCGCGCGATACACAGAAAAATCACCAGGGCGGAAGCGTAATAAATCGCATTACGGGCGCGCTTCACCAATGTCGGTTTTCTGTTGTCGCCGATCTGGTGCTCCTGGATGCGCGTAAACACCCGCGCCGCATAGACAGCCAGAAAAGCCAACATCAATCCCGCAGCGAGCAGATGGACTGCCTGCAACACTGCGCTCGCGTTGAACGCACTGACAGTATCCGTTCCGATGCCCGCAATCGCGGTTCCGTTTGCTTCTTTCCTGACAGTTACATCGGCAAATACTTGCATGGGAAAGCCACCTTCGGTGACGCATCCCCCTTCGGTGGTCGGCACGAACGCGACGATCAGCGCCATTAATCCTGCAAAATTTGTTGCCCGGGTTTCGCGCGGGCTTTCGTTTTTATCGCTGCGGTAAAACAGCAGCGTTGATCCGATAAAAACCAACGCTCCGACGAAGATTGTACCGCCGTATTTAGAATAATAAAAATGGCTGAGCGACGTGTGCGGGCAGGCGACACCCAGCTTGACGATCACCAGCATATAGATTGGCAGAGAAATCCCGATAACCCCGACCCATAACGACTGTGCGACGTGATCCTGAGAGGCCAGCAAATCTTTGTATGGGGCGGGATTCAGGGGTGTACGCGACACGCGGCTCTCCATTCGATCTGGTAAACGCGAAGAGCTTAACCTCGAATATGATTCCTGTGTAGAGAGGCGCGCAATCTCGGCGCACCTCTCGTTTTTGTATCAGTTCATAACCGGAATCGAGAACTCGGCGCCGTCTTTTACGCCCGACGGCCACCGCGAGGTGATCGTCTTGGTGCGGGTCCAGAAACGGATTGAGTCGGTCCCGTGCTGGTTCAGGTCGCCAAAGCTGGACGACTTCCATCCGCCGAACGAGTGGTAGGCCAGCGGGACCGGGATCGGCACATTAACACCGACCATGCCGATGTTGATGCGGCTGGCGAAATCGCGCGCTGCATCGCCGTCGCGGGTATAGATGGAAACGCCGTTGCCGTATTCGTGCTTCATCGGCAGGTCCAGCGCGGCTTCATAGTTTTCTGCGCGGACAATCGACAGGACCGGACCGAAGATTTCGGCCTTGTAGATGTCCATATCGGGCGTCACATCGTCAAAGAGGCAGCCGCCGACAAAGAACCCGTTCTCATATCCCTGATGCGAAAACCCGCGCCCGTCCACGACCAGTTTCGCGCCCTCGGACACGCCCTTGTCGATCAGACCGAGGATTTTCTCTTTAGCCGCTGCGGTCACAACCGGTCCGAAATCCGCCTTTTCGTCGGTGTAAGGGCCGACATGCAGCTCCTCGACACGGGGTTTCAGTTTTTCGATCAGCTTGTCGGCGGTCTCGCGGCCAACGGGAACAGCCACCGAAATCGCCATGCAACGCTCGCCCGCCGAACCATAGCCTGCACCGATCAGCGCGTCAGCCGCTTGGTCCAGATCAGCGTCCGGCAGGATGATCATGTGGTTCTTCGCGCCGCCGAAGCACTGCGCGCGTTTCCCGTGCGCGGTTGCCGTTTGATAGACATATTGCGCGATCGGGGTCGATCCGACAAAGCTGACGGCACCGATGTCCGCATGAGCACAAATCGCGTCAACGGCTTCTTTGTCGCCCTGCACAACCTGAAAAATACCCTTCGGCAGACCGGCCTCTTCAAACAGCTCTGCGATGCGCAGCGGAACCGAGGGGTCACGCTCTGACGGTTTAAGAATGAAAGCATTTCCGCACGCGATTGCGGGGGCGGCCATCCAAAGCGGGATCATCGCCGGAAAGTTAAACGGGGTAATCCCCGCACCGATACCAATGGGTTGGCGCATCGAATACATATCAATGCCGGGGCCGGCGCCCTCGGTAAACTCGCCCTTCAACAGATGAGGAGCACCGATAACAAACTCGACCACTTCCAGGCCGCGCTGAATGTCACCCATCGAATCTTCAACGGTCTTACCATGCTCGCGGGACAGATCTTCTGCCATCGCGCGCTTGTGTTCTTCCAGCAGGATAGCCAGTTTCATAAAGACACGCGCCCGCTTTTGGGGGTTTTGCGCCGCCCATGCCGGTTGAGCGGCCTTCGCCGCAGCAACGGCCTTATCCAGTTCTGCGACCGATGCCAGCGGGGTACGCTTTTCAACTTCACCCGTCGCCGGATTGAAAACGTCCGCAAACCGGCCACTTCCGCCTTCAACATGTGCGCCGTCGATGTAATGAGTCAGGTCGAGCATCTCGGTTCTTCCCCGTTTTTGTCAGTCGATGAGAATTTTGATCAACACTCTCTAGACGGATGCGTCCGCCATCGCTAGGAAAAGCAACAACCCACACGGCGCGCCCCTTGGCAATGGCGCAACGGGGGAGAGGTGGCCGAGTGGTTTAAGGCACTGGTCTTGAAAACCAGCGTGCGGGAGACCGTACCGTGGGTTCGAATCCCACCCTCTCCGCCAGATTTCCTGCAGTTTCGCAGCTATTTAGCCGTAGTTGCAAGAGCTGGCGGTAAGGCATCGAGTGGCTTTAGTTGTCGGAACGATGCGGGAACATGAATCAAAAACGCACCGGAGAACGCACCGTGTAATCTCGTTATGTTCTTTATTCTTCCGAATATTCGCGGCGCAGCGGTCAGACCTCTACGACTACTTGGGCGCAGCAGTTGGTACGTCGCTCGGTGATGGAAAGTGTCTCAATCGCCTGAAGTTCAGCGCAATAGTCTGGCGTTGCATAAGTCCATGTCAAGCACACGGAGATTCAACGTGACGCATCATGGTTTAATATCTCGTCCGGACGCTCCATCCACAATCAAGATGCTCGAACGAGGCAGGTCAAATCCAATTTTTGTGTACGGGCGCTTTCCTGAGGATTTCAAGAGATAGGGTTTTGCCCCTAAGGCGAGGGCCTTCCGGATAGCCGCATTTACTCTGGCTACTCGCATCGAAAACCATTCTTGATCTGCTCCATTTTCTAAGAGGGTCTCAATCGTTCTCGCTACCGGTCGCGGCGTGCGTTCATAGAAATCGAGATAGGCACGTACCGATATCTCGTCCCATCTTAGTGAACCTTCGTCATGCGTACTTGTTGCACGCTCGGTTGCCAGCAGCGCGACGAACGCAAACTCAGCAGCAGCCAGTTCAATGATGTGTCCATGGCAGATCATAGCTTGCGCAGGAATATCGATTTCCATTTCAGGAGGTTGCAACAGTTCGTCCGCCGCCATAACGGCGTCGCTGTATGTTGCTTTTCCTGTCAACAGTTCTTCGGACAGGCCTTCGCGTAATCTCACGAACGGAATATCTGCCAACGACACCATGTCAGGCGTCGCAACGACCGGAGATCCGGCGCGGTCATAAAGTGTAGCAGGCTGAGGCCGTGGGTAAAAGAACTGAGGATGGGATTCAAGACGCGGATCGACAAGTATATGCGAAAGCCGATCTTGCGGTCGTCCGAATAGCGATAAGGAATACCCTAGCAAAAACCCCATCGTTTTGCGTCCACCCGCAATCGAAACATGCAGTGCTGCATTTGAATCTGCCGTCAGCTCAAGCAACAGTTCAGCAATCTGATCGGCGGTGGCGACATTGTCATTTACATCGCTGATGTCGTCCAGCAGTTGCCCCGATTGAGACCGGATGACATGGATGTTCTCAGTTAACAGAACGGTTGTCAGGTCTGACAGGCCATAATCTAGAGCCATTTGATTTAGCGGATTATCTTTCGGCTCGATCAGATCCTGCATCGCCGCCTTCTGTCCGGCTAATGTTGTGATGACATGAATTTCAGTCGGGATAAACGCGGGACTGGTACGCATCGTTAAAGCGTAGACAGTCTCCGTCAGAACTTGCGGAAACAGACCCATCGTCGCGATCAGTATTCTACGATCAAATTCGTGAGGCTCCGCCCTCACTACGGAACGACACGATAGGCACCAAGCCCTGCCGTCACGCCGGAGCCAACCTGATACCACTGCCCGCCCCAAATTGCAGGCCAGTGCGCTTCAAGTCCCATCAGTGGTAGATAAAAATTACCCATCGTCCCGCTCCCGTCTCGGAGTTTGTTTTGTTTTGCGGAGAAGATCCCTTGCTCCACCCACCAAAGCTGGCGCTCTTTAGATTTGATGTGGGGGATGGCTGGTCCTTTCGAAACGCCTTTTGCGTCGCCATAGGCGGCATCGAGTATCGCTATGCGGCTGCAGATCGCTTCGATCCAAGGTTTTGCCTCGAAGCTTTCCGGTGTCATGAAAGCCCCTAAATTTTTGCGTCGCAATGGGCTGGTTAGCACGATGCGCGCGAAGTTGGGCATCGGGGGAATTTCGGGTGTCATCAAAGGAGCGTCTTTATAGGGAAGTCCGGAATATTCATCATTTCGCCAGACGCATTCCGTTCCTAACAACCAAGCTTTGCCTCGGGTCTTACCGAAACCGTCTGTACCGGCGCGTGCTAAAGCATCGACAACGTAATTCGCCAACACTGACGCTTCGCCGTAAAGCGAAACACCGACCGAAAACTGGTCGTCGGCTTGAATAAAACCCCCGGCTGGCGAGCGCGCTTCAAGCGCGTATGGGGCCGGTGGATTCTTGTAGCGTGGTCCAAGGTCACTGCGCTTCTCTGGCTCGAAAAGTGCTTTGTAAGCGGCTGGATTGATGTCTCTGAGTGCGTTTCCCATTGCGCCGCGTACCATGCCGGCGAAAACGCGCGGCGCGTAGATCGCTTCCCGTGCTTCGAACATGGCGATGAACTTCAAGATGGGTGGCATGACCGAAGGCTTTCGTACTTGAGGACTTATTGCGATTGCAAAGTGCCTTTCGTTTTAACTGAAAGCAATGCTGGTGATCTTCTAGCAGGTTGCTGAAAAACGATCTCGCGTTTGTATAGATATCGTGATTCCCTTTTCTGGAGTTTAGAAGGGGATGATGGATGCGTGGCAGTGATGATCGGGACGATAGTTTGTTCAGCTACGTCCGTCTGGAGGACCGTGTGCCGCAGGATCATCCTCTGCGTGCGATACGCGCTTTGACCAACGAGGTTTTGACGTCGATGGACGCGCGGTTCGAGACGCTTTACTCGGCGGTCGGTCGTGCCTCGATCCCGCCGGAGCATCTCCTTCGTGCCACGCTGCTGCAGGCGTTCTTCTCGGTTCGCTCTGAGCGGATGTTGATGGAGCAGATAAATTACAATCTTCTGTTCCGGTGGTTCGTGGGATTGCAGATGGATGCGCAGGTTTGGCATCCGACGGTATTCACCAAGAACCGCGACCGGCTGCTGGAAGCGGATATAGCGCAGGAATTTCTGGCGACGCTGATGGACCTTCGGCAGGTGAAGCGGCTGCTGTCGAACGAGCACTTCACCGTGGACGGCACGCTGATCGACGCTTGGGCATCCATGAAGAGCTTTCGCCCGAAGGATGGATCGGGCGAGCCGCCAGCCTCGGGACGCAACGGAGAACGCGACTTCCACAAGGAGAAACGCTCGAACGAGACGCACGTATCGACCACCGATCCCGACGCGCAGCTTTATCGCAAGGGCAACGGGCAGAGCAGCCGGCTTTGCTTCATGGGGCATGTGCTGATGGAGAACCGAAACGGTCTGGTCGTGGAGGCTACGCTGACCCAAGCAACTGGCACCGCCGAACGTGAAGCAGCTCTGGAGATGCTCAACCGGCGCAAGCGCGGACGGCGTGTCACCCTCGCTGCGGACAAAGCCTACGATGTTGAGGGCTTCGTCCACGACCTTCGCAGTCGCCGGGTCACGCCGCACATCGCCATTCAGGGCGGCAAATCAAAGACAGGCAAGACCCGCAAGACGGCAATGGACAAGCGCACCACCCGACATCCCGGTTACGAGATCAGCGGACGCATTCGCAAAAGGGTCGAGGAGGTCTTCGGCTGGACCAAGGAGCAAGCGGGCTATCGCAAGGTCAAAGTGCGAGGCAGGCGAAAGGCCGAAGCCGTCTTCACCTTCGCAACTGCAGCCTACAACCTGCTCCGCATCCCCAAGCTCCTCGCTGAACCCGCCACATGACGAGATCGGAAGCGGCGGGGCGAAGAAAGCCCCCAGAACGACAGCGCTTCAGGCGCAATAACCGTCTAAACAATCAAGATCTACCGCCAAAAAACCGAATAGCGCTGCTGCTACGGTATTTTTCAGCGACCTGCTAGATCGCCTGAAGTTCGGCGCAGCTGTCGGACGGGACGTTCGGCACGGTCGGCGGCAGCGGATTGTCTCAATCGCCTGAAGTTCGGCGCAGCTGTCGGACGCTCATCGGCATGGTGATGGCTCAGCGTGAAGTCTCAATCGCCTGAAGTTCGGCGCAGCTGTCGGACAGGGAGGGCAAAAGACAAAATCTTCCCACAAGTCTCAATCGCCTGAAGTTCGGCGCAGCTGTCGGACCTATCGCGAAATGGTCTCGCCCAGAAAGGGCGGTCTCAATCGCCTGAAGTTCGGCGCAGCTGTCGGACCGGGGGGATGACTGAGGAAGCAGAATAACTGTGTCTCAATCGCCTGAAGTTCGGCGCAGCTGTCGGACGTCGTAGGTATACAGAA
>CALGNW010000016.1 GCA_937958345.1 uncultured Neomegalonema sp.
GTCATTTGCGCCGCACCGCGCGCCAACCGCTCTTGGTTGACATCGGTGTCACCCATCAACAAGGCAAAGGGCGCAGCACTGCTCAGCAGGTATGACATCAATATCGGTGCAACGATCATCGCAGAGTCCATCTCGCCCTCGCTCCCTCAATCACACGGGATATCAGCTCTCCAGCACGGCAACACCGGGCAGCGTTTTCCCCTCAAGCCATTCGAGAAAAGCCCCCCCTGCCGTCGAAACATAGCTGAACCGCTCGCCCGAACCAGACGCATTCAGCGCGGCAACGGTATCGCCTCCTCCGGCAACCGACAGCAACGCGCCCGCCGCCGTTAAATCCGCAGCCGCTTTGGCGGCGGCATTGGTCGCAAAATCAAAAGGCTCAATCTCGAACGCGCCCAGCGGTCCATTCCAGACCAGCGTTTTCGACGCCTTAAACCGCGCAATAATGGCGGCGACACTATCCGGCCCCGCGTCCAGAATCATCATATCGTCCGGGCATTCGCGGGCCGGGACGGTTTTATTCGGCGCCTGCGCGGCAAAGGCTTCGGCGACCACGACATCTATCGGCAAGATCAACTCGCACTGCGCCGCCTCCGCCCGCCCCATAATCTCACGCGCAGTATCCAGCATGTCATGCTCACACAGCGATTTTCCGACGCTAATTCCTTGAGCCGCGAGGAAGGTATTTGCCATCCCCCCGCCGATTACCACAGCATCGACCTTGTCCAGCAGGTTCCCGATCAGGTCGAGCTTTGTCGATACCTTCGCCCCGCCGACGACTGCCACGACGGGACGCTCCGGCACTGACAATGCCTTTTCCAGCGCCGAAAGCTCGGCGGCCATTCCCGGCCCCGCAACAGCGGGCAGATATTCTGCGATCCCCACTGTTGAAGCATGCGCGCGGTGGGCCGCAGAGAACGCATCATTGACAAAAACGTCGCCGTTTGCCGCCAGTGCCTTCGCAAATTCGCTGTCGTTTTTTTCTTCACCGGCATGATAGCGCGTGTTTTCCAGCAGCAGGATTTCACCCGTTTCCAGCGCCTCGACGGCATGTGCCGCCGCGTCGCCGATACAATCGTCGGCGAAAATCACCGTGCGCCCGGCTGCGGACGACAGGGCGCCGATCACGACGGAAAGCGACATTTCGGGTACGCGCTTGCCTTTGGGACGCCCGAAATGCGCCAAAAGGATCGGTTTGCCGCCTGCGGCAATCACCGCCTCTACTGTCGGCAGAATTCTGCGGATGCGCGTGTCGTCGGTCACGCGGGTTCCGTCCAGCGGTACGTTCAGATCAACACGGATAAGAACGCGCTTACCGGATAGGTCAACGTCGGAAAGGGTACGGTAGGTCATCGGCATCCCGCTGATTGCGTAGGGCTAAAGCCCCTGCAATAGCGGAAGCGTCGCACGCTGCCAAGCAAACGCGAGGCGCGTCAGGCGGGTGTCTCAGTCTGTTACGACTTGGATATCCGTCACTGCAGGCGATTGCCACTGCAGGATAATCTGCTCGACCTCATCGCGCGCCGCAGCATCGGATTGTTCAAGGCAGGCCAGGTAGACATTCGCCGCCGCGATATACGCCTCGATCTGCGCCGTTACAGCATTGCGCGTGGAGGCGTCGAGATTGCTTTTGTCCGGAACACCGGGCTGGACGGGCTTTACGCACCCCTGCGCAGCGACGGATGTGGAAATCAGCACCGCGGCAAACGCAATCGGTGCAGTTCCGCTCAATCGGTCAATCATGGTCAATCAGGCTCCGCAATTTCGTGGCCAAAATCACCGCCGGAAAGAGATCGCTCTCTAACCGGCGGGTTGTTTCACATCGATGCAAAGTCTTTCTGGCAAATTTACGACAATTTGCCCATCGCGACAGCCGTATCACTCATGCGGTTCGAGAAACCCCATTCGTTATCATACCACGACAGCACGCGAACAAGGCGGCCATCCAGCACTTTCGTCTGCGGCAGAGCGAACGAAGACGAGTGCGGGTCGTGGTTGAAATCAATGCTGACCAGAGGTTCGTCGTTGACTTGCAGTATCCCTTTCATGGCACCGTTCGACGCAGCGATCATCGCCTGATTGATTTCTTCTACGGTGGTTTCACGCGACGCGATAATCTTAAGGTCCACGACCGAAACATTCGGGGTCGGCACACGGATCGCTGTTCCGTCGAGTTTTCCGTCCAATTCAGGAAGAACAAGCCCGACCGCTTTCGCAGCGCCCGTGGAGGTCGGGATCATCGACACTGCCGCAGCGCGGCCCCGGTACTGGTCGGAGTGCATGGTGTCGAGCGTAGGCTGATCCCCGGTATAGGCGTGGATCGTGGTCATAAAACCGCTCTCGATACCGACCGTATCATTCAGAACCTTGGCAACCGGCGCAAGACAGTTCGTCGTGCAGGATGCGTTGGATACGATCAGATCATCGTCCGCCAGCGTGTCGTGGTTCACGCCGTAAACAATAGTCTTCGACGCGCCCTTTGAGGGGGCCGACACCAGAACGCGGCGTGCGCCTGCCTTCAGGTGCATCGAGGCTTTTTCCGCGTCGGTAAAAATCCCCGTACATTCCAGAGCAATATCGACGCCTTGCTCTTTCCACGGCAGTTCTTCGGGGTTCCGGACTGCGGTTACTTTGATGGCGTTCCGGCCCAGATTGATCGAGTCACCGTCAACTTTCACGCTGCCGGGAAACTTACCATGAACGGAGTCATAGCGCAGCAGGTGCGCATTGGTTTCGACCGGGCCCAGATCGTTAATCGCGACGACCTCGATATCCGTCCGCCCGCTCTCGTAGATAGCACGAAGCACGTTTCGCCCAATCCGTCCAAATCCGTTGATTGCAACACGCACCGTCATCGCCGTCTCCTAAGGTCAAAAAGAAAAATGCAAGGCATCGCCTGTGGCGGTGCGATTAGCATGAAGGTACCGCAGTGCAAAGAACTCCGCTATTTTCTCTTTGCACCCGGCATGAGCCGTCGCATGATAACGGACAGATTGTTAAGCGACCTTGAAGTGGCGCAACCTGTTGACGCTGTGTTACTGACAGGGGGGACGAATCGGACGTGGGGACCACACAATGTCGGCAAGCAAGCTGGAAATGTCAGTCGAACGCTTCAACACTGCACTCGCGTCGTTGAGAGAATCGGCTGACAAAGTAAAAAGCGCACAGCCGCTGACCGAGCAGGAAAGATCCATTGCAGTTGCACGGATCGATCAGGCGATCGGCGCACTCCAGCGCGTTCTTGGTGACGGAGGGGTCAATGCCGCAGGTCAACGTTGAGATAAACGGACGGGCGTATCGCCTTAGCTGCGGTCCGGGTGAAGAGGAACACGTAATTTCGCTGTCCCGGCGGATCGACTCCCATGCTGTCACGGTCGGAAAGGCATCAACGCCAGCCGCCGAGGCAAAAATGCTGGTGATGGCTTCGCTGCTGCTGGCTGACGAACTGCAGGAAGCCGAGGCTAAGATCGAAGCACTGGGCGCCCAGCTGACACAGTTGAAGGATTCAGGCGTCGGCGGTGCACCCGATGAACGGATCGCCGAAATGGAGCATGCTGTTTCAGAAATGCTCGATAAGGCTGCAAACGAAATCGAGTCGATCGCCGTCGAACTGGACAAGGCTGTCTAGAGCCAACTCTTCCGGCTTTCCTGACCCGCCGTCGCTTCGCCTTCACGCTTGCGCGGAACATCCTGCGCGGAACATAAGGTATCCGTTCCCGCTTTTGTTCATAAAGCGTGAACCATGTACGTCTTATTCAGATTGCCTCTATCGCTGCGGACGCTATTGTCCCGTTGAATGAGAAAATGATGAGGCGGATCGGATTTTGACGATCAATCAGGCCCAACGGCGCACGGTCCGCGCGGCACTTTGTGTTGCCGCGCTGGGTATAACTTTCGGTATAGGCGGCTGCTCTTCGATATCGGATGTACCCGGATATAATAAATTGTTCGGCGAGGATAACCCAGAGCTTGCGGGTGACCCCACCGCACAAGCGGGAATTGACTACGAAATCGCAGTTCAGGGGCTCGGCGTCGGTGAAAATCCCGACGAGACCGCCGAAAACCTGCGGATGCTCGAAATTGTCAAATCGCAGGCGCGCGTTTACAAACTTCAGGAAAAACCACCGCCATCGGTTGCTCTCCTGAAACGCCGCGCCGCTGCCGACGTCGCATTGGTAGAGCGCGCCTTGAAATCCGAGGGGTATTACGAGGGGTCCGCTGTCATCAGCGTGGACGGCGAGAAAAAATCTATCCCCGGAACCGACGCCGCTGCGAAAGCGGAAATCAAGGCAGAGGCACTGGCCGCCGCAATCGCTGAAAGCGGCGAGACAGAGCCTGTTTTCGCGGATATCGCGGACCCTGACACGCCGCCTGTCGTCAATATCTTCGTCCGAAAAGGACCGCGCTATTCCCTCGCGCGCCAAGGTGTCGTCATCGATCCCGCTGTTGCACCCGAGGTGACAGAGCGCGTTCAGGAAGCGGCGGCAAAGAACGTCGGCGGCCCCGCTCAGGGCCGTGCCGTTGTCGACGCCGAACAGGCTGCACTCGGCGCGTTGAACCGTATCGGACGTCCCTATGCGAAAAAGGGAAAACGGCGCGCGGAGGCGAACTTCGATTACGATACGCTTGACGTCATCACCGCGCTCGAACCCGGTCCTTATACGGTCTATGGCGACACGCAGGTCGTTGGTCTGCGCGAAGTCGAGGAAAAGTACATCCGCGATTTCATCACGTGGAAAAAGGGCGAACCGATTTCCCGCGGCGTGCTGCGGGATGCCCAGCGACAGCTAGCAGGAACCGCGCTTTTCGACTCGGTTACCGTCGAAATACCATCCCAACCGCCCGCTGATTTGCCCGAGGGCGAGCCCTTTGTTGCACCGATTCTGATTACAGCGGAAGAAAGCAAGCACCGCACGATTTCCGGCGGGATCAGCTATTCTACTTCCGACGGTCCCGGTGTCACCGCCAAGTGGCAGCACCGCAACCTGTTCGGCCAAAACGAAAAGCTGACGGCAGAAACTGAAATCGACCTCGACAAGCAAACCATCGGTCTCAGCTATGTCAAACCGCGCTTCGGTAAATCGTCACGCGACCTGATCGGCGATGTCGAATTGTTCCACGAGGAAGACGAGGCCTTCGATGTTACCGGCATCACAGCCACCATCGGGATCGAGGAACAGATCAACCGGTATCTCAAAGGGTCCATCGGGTTGGGGCTTGAAGCGGCCCGCACGAAAGAGAACGGCATCAGCCGCGACAGTTATCTGGTCGGAATTCCTGCAACGCTATCTTATGACGACACCGACAATCTGCTGGATGCAACCGAAGGCATTCGCGCCTCGGCAGCCGTCGCTCCTTGGGGCGGTTTCTTCGACGAGCGAGAAGCTGGCTTTGTGATCGTTGATCTGAACGGATCGACTTACATACCGTTTGATCGCAATAAAAAATATGTGCTCGCCGCGCGGGCACGTACCGCGGCCATCTTCGCCGAAAGCCGCGATCGGATTCCCGCCAACCGGCGTCTGTATGCGGGCGGCGGCGGCTCCGTTCGCGGGTTCGAAAACCGCTTCGTCGGTCCCCTCGACGCAGAGGATGATCCTCTCGGCGGTCTGGCCGCAGCCGAACTGGGCGTCGAAATGCGCGTGCGTTTCGGTTCATTCGGTGTCGTGCCGTTCGTCGATGCCGGTATCGTCAGCGAAGAGTTGTTCAGCGAGTTCGATCAGGTTCGCTATGCGGCGGGTCTGGGGCTGCGGTATTACAGTCCGGTTGGCCCGATCCGTCTTGACGTCGCCTTCCCGATAAATCCGCGCGACCGCGACCCCGCATTCCAGTTTTACATCAGCATCGGTCAGGCATTCTGATGACAGGTTCAATCACGCGATGGCTCAAAAAGACAATGCTGGCCAGCGCGCTGGCGTTGGGTGTCAGCGGTGCGGCAACGCCCGCTTATGCGTTTCTGGACTCGGAAAAGGCATGGAATGACCTGCTGCAATTTGCAGTACGCCAGATCAACGCCCCCGGCGAGTTCGAGATTGAACTCGGGAAAGTAACCAAACCCGAAGACGGTTTCGCGCTGATTTCTTCGTTGCGAATTCGTGACAGCGACGGGATATGGCTGGATGCGAACGGCTTGTTGGTGGATTGGAATCCAACCTCACTGCTGCGGGGCCGTTTCGTCTTCGACACGTTATCTGCGGACGAAATTAACGTTCTGCGCGCGCCAATCGGACGCGGCGATCCGCCAGCGGACGAGGCGCAGATCGCCTTTGCCTGGCCCCGCCCGCCGGTGACAATGGTTGTCGAAAACATGTTGATCAAACGCATGATCATCGCGGGCGGCCTGCTTCCTCAGGATATCGAGGCCCGCATCGAGGGTCGTTTTTCAGACCGCAGCGATATTCAGGAGGCAACGCTCGGCGTTAAACGTCTGGATCGCCCCGGCGACACCATCGCACTCGGGACGAGGATCGATTTTAACGACCTTGATATTTCATTCTCGCTGGAGGCTGCAGAAGCCCCCGGTGGCCTGGTTGCCGAACTTGCTGGTTTGCCGGAGACCGAGGCGCTGGAAATCACTGCAGCGGCAGCTGGAAATCCCGAAGAGCTGCCCTTTACCCTCTATGCCGATATCGGCCAAATCGGCGTTGCCGAAGGCGACGGTATTGCCCAGTGGAAAGAGAAAATCGCCGTTACCTTTAATGGCGAAGTCCAGCCGGGCGACAAGACCGCCAGCGAATGGCGTCAGGCCTTGGGCGAAGCCGCCCGCTTGAAAGTCGACGCCGAACAGACCGACGACGGCGGCTATCTGCTAAACAGCTTTCAAATCGACAGCGACGCTTTCGGGTTTCGGGGCAAGGGCGCGGTTGATCCGACGGCCAATACGATCGACCTCGCTTTCGATTGGGCCGCCAAAGAAATCGGCGCTCTGAACGCGGTTATTGCTCCGGCGAAGATCGGCGCACTGAATGGCACAGCGACCGCAATCGGCGCGCTGAATGCCCCGAAGGTTGATGTGAACGCGGCAGTGCGCGATTTGGTGGCCGGGTTCGGCGCGGTTGACGCCATGGATCTGAAAATTGACTCGCAGCCTCAAACGGACAGCGCGTCTCAAACCCAAAGATTCTCGTTTATCGCAAAGGCAGACGGACTCGATCTGACCGATGATGCGCTGCAGGAAGCCCTTGGTGCGACGCCGTCCTTTTCAGGGAACGGTGCGTTTTACGGTTCTGAAAACCGCGTCGCGGTCGAAAAACTTAAAGTCGAGGCCAAGACCGTCGATCTTGAGGGCAACGCAAATTACGACCTGACAACAAGCGGACTTGACGCGGAACTGACAGGCGCGGCCCGCAGGATCGGGCCGTTTATGCGGGCGGGTGGTCTGCCGATTGACGGCGCGGCGGAACTGGCGCTGAAAATCAGAAACCTGACATCGGAATCCGTCGAGCGGCTGTTCCTGAACGCACAGCTTTCTCAGCTATCGTCGGAAGATGCCAACTATGCGGCCATCATCGGCGAGACAGCCGTCCTCGAAGCTCTGCTTGTCGAGTCTGATCCGGGCGTTGTGAATATCGAACGGGGCTTTTTCGAAAGCGCAACGCTTCGTGCCGACGCGAAGGGTCAGTTTTCGGTTCCCGCCGATTCCGTGGATATGCTCGTCGATTGGCGCCTGAAGGATGCGGCCCGCATTGCCCCGGTCATCGCCCCCGCAAAACTCGGCGGCGCACAGGGTAACGCGGTCTTTAAGGGGACATTATCCGAACCGAAAGTTGATGTGGCCGCCGTCACGACCGAACTCGATTACGAAGGCTATCGCGCAGACCGCGCCGAAGTTTCCGCCTCGGTTCAGATGCGCAAGGACCTGCGGGCCCCGTTCTCGATGGTAACCGGCTTGCAGGGTTTCGGCGCGCCGGACCCGACGCTCGCCGCACTGATCGGGCAGGATGCGCAAATCAATGCAACGGGAATCTACGATACGGCGACGTCGTTGGTCACACTTTCCCAGTCTCAGGCAAACATCGCGGCTGGTGATCTGACTCTGGAAGGCTCGATCCACCTCGCAAAACAGACGATCGACGCGGCGTATACCCTCAAATCGCGCGACCTCGCGACATTGGGTGAAGCGGCGGGTGTCGAGATGAGCGGCACGATCGACGCCGAGGGCACGGCCAGGGGTCCGTTTGCCGAACCCCTGATTTCAACCCGCGCCGATGTTCGTAATCTCAACTTGTACAACTACGCCGTTGACGCGCTAGACCTTGATCTGACGACAGAACCCGCGAATGAAAACGGCGACGTACCTTTCGCACTCGACCTGTCCGCCACGAACCCGTCCCTCGGCGACGCTGAGATGGACAATCTGCTCGGCAATGCGCCGAAAATCACCGGGCAAGGCACGTTTAATCCTGCGAAGAAGCGCGTATCCCTGACGTCGTTTGCCGCCGAATTGAGCGCCATCAACGCCACAGCCAACGGCGACGTCGACGTTTTGAACAATACGCTCGATCTGAATTTCGACCTGGACGCGCGCGATCTCAGTGGCCTCGGCGGGTTAGTCGGCGCGGAAATGAATGGCGCAGTCAGCGCCACAGGCAGTGCATCGGGCACATTCTTTGCTCCCGAGCTTGACCTTGAACTCGAAGGTGATCGGCTGCGCTACGGCAAGTACAGCGTCGGTGCAATCAAAGGCCGAATGGACGTAAAGCAGGCCCTGATCGGCTATGCTCCCTTTGACATCGACGTCATAGCCAGTGACGTTGATCTAGGCGATCCGTCCCTGAATGCGCTGATCGGGCCACGCGCTTCGGTGAAGGCAAAGGGCGAATTCAATCAACTCGCCAAAGCCCTCAAGCTCGAGAGCGCGCGCTTTGACGTGGCTGCGGCCAAGGGAACGGCCAGCGGTTCAGTCGATTTAACAAACCAGACCGTTGATATGACCTACGACGTCGACGTCAGCAGGCTTCAGCCGATTGGCGATATCGCTGGTCTGGATCTGGCCGGATCAGTCGTCGCGAAAGGATCAGCGAAGGGCAGCTTTACTGCGCCGCAAGTGGATACGACGCTTCGCGGGCGCGGGCTTCGCTATGACATTTATGAGGTCGATTCCATCGACGGTACCATCGACATTCAGCAATCGTCAGCCGGTTTTGCACCCTTCAACATAGACGTCACCGCGAACGGCATCGACCTCGGTGATCCTGCGCTGACCGATCTTTTGGGCGGAAAAGCCACGGTTAAAGCAAAGGGCGGATTTAATCAGAGCGAGCAGGTTCTGAAGATCGCCAGTGCGAATGTTGTGTCCGCCGCCGCAACGGCCAGCGCGCAGGGCTCGGTTGATCTGGGCGAAAAAACGCTCGCCGTTGATTTTGCTGTCGATGCAGACGCTCTGTCGCGCCTCAAGCCGATCCTGAACAAAGAAATCGCGGGCGCGCTCAGCGCCACCGGTTCGGTCAACGGGCCATTTTCCGAACCGGCTTTGAATACAAAACTCAACGGGAAAGGCATCCGTTACGAAACATTCGGCGTTGCCGATATTAATGGCACCATCAAGGTTCAGCGTAAATTGCTCGGGTCGTCGCCCTTCGACATTGATGTGGTTGCGGGCGGTCTTGACGTCGGTGACCCGGCGCTGAACCGCGCATTGGGTGGCACGGCGTCGATTGCGGCACGCGGCGGTTTTGACATTCCCTCTCAGGCGCTAAGCCTCGCGAGTGCGCGGGTCACAACCGATGCTGCGACGATTGCCGCATCAGGTGACATCAGTTTGCGCGATCAGACGATGGATATCGCCTACGATATCGACGCGAGCGATCTGTCGCCGTTTTCGGCGATTGCCGGTGCCGAACTGGCCGGTGGGTTGCAGAGCGCGGGTCGTGCTTCCGGTTCATTCAGCGCACCGGAACTCAGCGCGCGCCTCAACGGACAGGGTTTGCGCTACGGCGCATATTCGGTCGCCAGAATCGAGGGCCGCGCAGATGTGGCGCAGCGGGCAAACGGCCCTGCCCCCTTCGATATTGACGTGACCGCCAGTGGCATTGACCTTGGCGAGCCAAATCTGAACGACGCAATCGGTCCGAGCGTCTCGGTCATCGCCAAGGGAACGTTCGACCAAAGCGCGCAGGTTCTGACACTCGCGAATGCCAGCGTCGCAACCAATGCGGCGCGCGCCAACGCGTCGGGCAGCGTCGATCTGAAGTCAAAGACCCTCGACGTCTCCTACGATGTCGATGCAGGCAATCTGAGCGTCTTTGCACAAATCGCAGGGGCAGACATTGCCGGTTCAATACAGGCGAAAGGCCGCGCGGTCGGGCCATTTGTGACACCGTCCGTCAACACAACGCTGTCGGGGCGCAGCGTTCGGTATGGCGTCTACAACATCGGTGCAATCGACGGGCGTATCGACGTACCGCAATCAACATCAGGGCTTGCACCGTTCAGCATCGACGTCACCGCCAGCGCCATCAGCACGGGCGATCCGGCACTTGATGCCCTGATCGGAGATAGCGCCATTATCCGCGCAGGCGGGCAAATTGATCAGAACGCGCAGGTCCTGCAACTCGACAACGCGTTCGTTTCAACCCGCGCCCTGAATGCAGGGGCGCAGGGGCGTATCGACCTCGGCAACAAACGGCTCGACGTCACGTTCAACGTCGATGCAGAGGATTTGTCACCCGCAACCGGCCTCGTCGGCAAACCGGTCGGCGGTGCGTTAAAGGCGACAGGGTCGGCGCGCGGTGCGTTCACCGCCCCGATTGTCAATCTGGATGCCGTTGGCTCCGGGCTGTACTTTGATACCTACAGCGTCGGCCAGCTTAGCCTCGATTTGAACATGGAAGGGACCAGCGGCGGCGCGGCCCCGTTCGTCCTTTCAGCGAGCGCATTTTCAGTGCGCCTCGGCAACCCGCAAATCGAAGCACTGCTGGGTGATACCGTTTCGGTGGATGCACGCGGGACACTCGATCAGGGTTCGACTTTCCTGAGGCTCGACGATGCGACGGTACGCGCAGCGGCCGGTGCGGTGCGGGCCGCGGGACTTATTGACATTCCGGGCAAGCAACTTGACGTCGGCTACTCGGCCCATGTGCCCGCGCTCGCCAGCCTGCAACCCCTCATCGGGCAAACTGTTTCCGGCGACGTTCGGGTGGATGGCCGTGTTCTCGGCGGGTTTGATGATCCCGATACCAGCGGTGTGCTGGTCGGTTCCGGTGTGGTTTTCCAGACATACGAGATGACCAGCGTCACAGCGCGCTACGACCTGCAAAACCTGATTAGCGGACCAAGCGGCAGCGCATCGATTGACGGCCAAACGCAATTCGGTCCGCTGACCGCCAACGCCGCATTCGACCTGACCGGCGGATCGTTGCGCCTGGATCGGGTTATGGTGAATGGCCTCGGCGTCAACCTCGATGGCCAGTTTCAGGCGTTGCCCGGCGGGCTTTACGCCGGCGGCGCAACACTCCAAGCGGCTGATATGAGCCTTCTCGGCCAGTTCATAGGGCAGGATATCGCCGGAACGGCAAACGGAACCGTCAACCTGAATGCGCAGGATGGACGACAGAATGCGGTATTCGACTTGGACGCCAGCAATGTGCGGTACGCCGAGATTGCCACAATCGGGACGATCGATCTGAAGGGTTCGGTCAGCGATGCGCTCGGGCGGGACCCGTATATTGATGCGCAAATGTTTGCCGCTTCCGCAGTTGTCTCAGGATTTCCGGTACAGCAAGTTACCGTCGATGCACGCGGCACGCTGTCAGCGCTTGAAACGTCGATCAACGGAAACGGCGGCGAGACCGGCTCGGATAAAATTCAGACGACAACACTGCTGAATTTGGTCAACGTCCCGCGCGGCGCACAAGTCTACAGCCTGGCTGCAAGCTTTAAGGGTGTACAGATCGCCTCGGCTTCGCAATTCGTTGTTCAGGAAATACCGGGCGGCGGTGTACGGGCCACCGGCCTCGACCTGCGCGTCAACGACGGTGAGATTGTCGGCGCTGCTGAATACGCGCCGACCGGTCTGGTTGCCGACCTGCGACTGCGAAACGTGCCCATGCAACTGGCGCAGATCGCCGGCTTTGATTTGATTCAGAGCGGGCGATTGTTCGGCGAAGTGAACATTGACACGCGAACAACGCCGCGTGGGTCGTTCAACTTCACCGCCAATGTCCTGCGCCTTAAAGGTGCGCAACTTGATGATCCGTTCGATTTCACCGTCAACGGCACGCTCGACGGACAAGCGATGGATGTTCTTGCGCAGGTTAACAGCAACCTCATCGTTCAACCGCTCAAGGCTGTTGCACGCATTCCGCTAAAGCAAGTCGCGGGTGTTCCGGTTCCTGTCCCCGACACGTTTGCCCCCTTCTCGGCAAGTGTGGATTGGCAGGGCGACGTCGCGGAATTCTGGGCATTTGTTCCCGCACCCGATCACGTCCTCTCCGGCCCGGTTGTCATCCGGGGCCGCGCGACCGGAACGCTGAACGCGCCTCAACTGGAGGGCGGAGCCGATCTGACCGGCGGACGGTATCAGAATCTTGAATTCGGAACGCTGCTCGATCAGATCAATCTGAACGGCGATTTCACACAGGACGGACGTGTCGTATTTGACATGACCTCGACAGACGGCGTGCAGGGCAGCGTCACGGCGCGCGGGTCGTATGTGGTCGCTGATGGCACGATCGACGCGGCCATCACGCTAAATCAGGCCGCGCTGGTCAGACGCGACGACGCGACAGCCGTACTCTCAGGTCAGGCGACGGCAAAAACCGAGGGGCCGGACATCGCAGTACGCGGCGCGTTCCGCACTGAATTTGTCGAGCTGCGGTTGATTGGCGGGTTTGGCGGATCAGTCGTTGTGGTCGATGCAATTCCGGTCGGTGAGACAGCACCCCGCTACGATCCGCCGGGCGAAGGCGGCGCAGCGCAGCGCGTGTCGCTTGATATCTCTCTGGACTTTCCGCAGCAGGTATTTGTGCGCGGGCGCGGCCTTGATTCCGAGTGGGGCGGCAACATCCGCGCAACCGGGTACGCCAGTGACCCGCGCGTAAACGGCATGATAGAGCGACGACGCGGCTGGCTTGATCTGCTCGGACGTCAGTTCGAATTGGCCATCGGCGAAGTCCGCTT
>CALGNW010000017.1 GCA_937958345.1 uncultured Neomegalonema sp.
TCGGTCATTTGCAGGAGGATGGCATGCAATGTATTTCGGTCAATATCGCCGATGGCATGCGGCGCGTCCGCCGCGCTGAGTGCCTTGGCGACAGGGTCGAGCGAGATACCGGCATCGGAAAGGATCAGGCAATCCGCATCCGAATAAAGCACGTCGGCGACGGGCATGCCGCGGGAGCGCAGGGTTTCGCTTTGTTTTGCCTGCAGGATAAGCGTGTCCGCGCCCTTGTTGTCGCCGCCGGGACGCAGGATCGGTACGGGGATGAGTTTGGTCAGACCGGCGCGCGCGGCGCGGCGCAAGGGACCGGCGGGCGGTTCCTGCCGCTTTACCCAGACTTTGCCGAGCGGGGTGTCCAGGGGGGTAACGCGCCGCTGCGTCAATGCGGGAGCCGACCCGGCGCTGAGACCGAGTGCGTCCAATGCCTCGGCAGGCAAGCGGGAAATTGGTTTTGATGACATGGTGCTCCGCCCCGAGCTTCACGATCATTGAATTCCAAGTGTCCGGCGTCGGATAAGCCTTTTCCGCTACCGTAATCGGCAGAATACTATAAAATTGTACGATTAACAACTTAAGGATGACTGGCGCGATGATATGAGCGAGTTGGATAGAATGATCTCGCGGCTTGTGACCCAGCGCGCATGCCTTGATCATGCGGCGCGGGCGCTTGCTGATGTGCCCGGCATGGTGCTTGAAGTCGGCTTGGGAAAGGCGCGCACGTTCGATCATCTGCGCGGGCTGTTCGCGGGGCGCGCGCTTTATGCCTTTGATTTTGAAGTGCATGCGCCCAAACGTCTTGTCCCTGAACCCGAGACGCTTTTTTTGGGGGATTTTCGGGAAACGCTGGGGCGGGCGCGGGCTGATTTAGGGCGCAATGCGGCGCTGGTTCATGCGGATGTCGGCAGCAAAGACCGCGCGGCGGACGCCTTGCTCGCTGCTGAAATTGCGCCGATGATCGGGGCGCTGTTGGTTCCGGGCGGCATGGTGATTACGGATCGCGAGATGAGCGGCGCAGGTTGGACAGCGGTTGATCTGCCTTCGGGAGTATCAGGGGACTGGCCGTACTTTATGTACCGCGCTGATTGAGTTGTGGTTGGTCCGCGCGTGCAGACCAACCAACGTGCGTTGCGTATTTCTGAGCTTCAGTAGATAGCGGGTTCGCCGGTTTCGCCGCCGAAGGCGTTTTCGAGATAATCGAAATCGCACCCTTTGTCGGCCTGAGTGATGTGCTGGGCATAAATCCAACCGTAACCGCGCGTGTAGCGGGGGGCGGGCTGTGTCCATGCCGCCTTGCGGGTTGCCATGTCCGCATCGGAAATATCGAGGTTGATCGTGCGCGCGTTGACATCGACGCTGATCATATCGCCGGTTTTGACCAGACCGAGCGGCCCGCCGACAAAGGATTCCGGCGCAACATGCAGAATGCACGCGCCGTAACTCGTGCCGCTCATCCGTGCGTCGGAGATCCTGACCAGATCGCGGATGCCCTGCTTGAGCAGCCTTTTCGGAACGGGCAGTTGCCCCCATTCCGGCATGCCGGGTCCGCCGACCGGACCGGCATTGCGGAACACCATCACCGTGTCGGCAGTGACATCGGCATTTTCGTCATCGGCCCATGCTTTCATCTCGTCATAGGTATCGAAAACGACGGCGGGGCCGGTGTGTTTAAGCAGCTTCGGGTCGCAGGCGCTGGGCTTTATGACACACCCGTCCGGTGCGAGATTGCCTTTCAGAACCGCCAGCGCCCCCTCGGCGTAGATCGGTTTGTCGAGGGGCCGGATGACATCGTCGTTGTGTATGATGCTTTCGGCAATTTCCTCGCCCCATGTCTTGCCGCTGACGGTGAGCGCCGACAGATCGAGCTTGTCTTCCAGCCGTTTCATCAGACCCTTAAAACCGCCCGCATAGTAGAAGTCTTCCATCAGGTATTTTTCGCCCGATGGGCGGATATTGGCGATCACCGGCACTTCGCGTGATGCTTTTTCGAAATCATCGAGGCTGATATCGACCCCCGCGCGGCGGCCCATGGCAATGACGTGAATGATGGCATTGGTCGAACAGCCCATCGCCATCGCGACCTTGATCGAATTTTCCAGAGCAGGACGCGTGAGAATGTCGGTCGGTTTGAGGTCCTCCCAAACCAGTTCGACGGCGCGCCGTCCGCAGGCCGCACTCATCCGCACATGGTTGGCGTCTGCGGCGGGGATCGAGGATGTTCCCGGCAGGCACATGCCCATCGCATCGGCAATGCCGGTCATGGTCGAGGCTGTGCCCATGGTCATGCAATGGCCGTGGGAACGCGCGATGCCGCCGACGACCTCTTGCCATGTTTCCATCGACGTCTCGCCCGCCCGCACGTTGTCCCAGTATTTCCACATGTCCGAACCCGATCCGAGCTTTTCGCCGCGGAAATTTCCGCTGAGCATCGGACCCGCGGGCAGGTAGACGCAAGGCAGGTTCATGCTGACCGCCCCCATCAGCAACGCCGGTGTGGTCTTGTCGCAGCCGCCCATCAGGACCGCCCCGTCGATGGGGTGCGAGCGCAGCAGTTCTTCTGTCTCGATGGCGAGCAGGTTGCGGTACATCATCGTCGAGGGTTTGACGATCGGCTCGGACAGTGAAATCGCGGGCAGTTCGAGCGGAAATCCGCCAGCCTGATAAACGCCGCGCTTAACATCCTCGACCCGCTGCTTGAAATGGCTGTGGCACTGGTTGATGTCGGACCACGTGTTGATAATCGCGATTACCGGCTTGCCGATATAATCCTCGTCCCCGAAACCCATCTGCATAATCCGCGAGCGGTGGTTCCATGAACGCTGGGTTTCGGTTTGAGCGAACCAGCGCGCGGAGCGCAGGTCTTGAGCGTCTTTGGTCATGGGGTCCCCCGATCAGTTTTTCATACCCAGACAACCGCGAAACGCGAGAGCTGACAAGTGCGCGCGTGGGTGGCGACTGTTTTCGGAGTCAGGTTTCTGCCGGTCCGTCGGATTGAAAATCGCCGGAAATCAAAGCGGGCTGAGGCTGTCCGGCAAGGCCGGGCGGTCGTAGCGTGACGATCAGAAAGCGAAAAGTTAACGGGTCCGCCAGCACCGTATTCGCAAAACGAGACTCATAAAGGCCGAGTTATTGTCGAAATCACAAAGGGTTAACGGAATTTTCCGCTTTATCTTCGAAATTCCGCCCGGACCTGCAAGTTGTATCCGCGGCCTGTCTGTTAAGGGTACTCCGCGATGTTGAAGGACGGGTGCAACCGCCCCTGTTATTCCGTAATGCGTGCGCTGCGACAGAAGCATGACGGTTGGACGCGCCTTTGACTGCGGGCGCTTAAAGCATGGTTTACAAAGGCTTTACGGGCTTTTTCCGGCAGTGCTCAGGCCGATAAGTATACGGCAAATATCGGGTTAACATCCCGATGTGATGTTAACGGATGAATCAATGAAATCGTTAACACGTGAATGAAAACAGCAACCTTTCCGGTTGTATGGTTTACGCATTAACCAAGAACTCGTCGGTTTTTAAACACCGAAATGTGGCCTGCGGCACAGCCATTGCTCAGAATACCAGGTACGGACGTCGCAGATGTCCGCAACCGGAGTAGATGAAGTGACTGACCAAAATCGGAGTATCGCACGCACGAAAATCGCCGCCCTTGTTCTGGGGTTCGGTCTCGCCGTCCTTTCGACGGGCCATGCAGAGGCACGTTTGCTGAGTGCCAATCTGCCCGCACCGACCGAGTCCAAGCACCAGGCCGTTCATCTTCCGACCGGCTGCAAGGCGAATGTTGTGCTCGACCACACTGATTTTATCAGCGCCAGCATTACCGATCCAGATTGCCTGCCCCGCGGTATTTATGCCCGCCGCGTACCGGGCAGCATGAAGGATTTCCGTCTGCTTCCCCTGCCTACCCGTCGCTGAGGCAACTGCCTGAACATCGCAACCCAATACGAGGAGCTATCCATGATGACGACGCGCAAAACTCCAATCGCCCTGATTGCAATTCTGGCCCTCTCGGCTGCGTGTTCGAGCAGCATCGGTTCTTTGCCGGGTATTTCCGGTTCGGCGGCGGACGTCCATGCGGCGATGCCGGGCCATAAAGACTCGTTCAAGGCGCTGGGCCTTGACCAGCCGCCGGTTTCGGTTCCTGCCGATCCGGTGATGCAGCCCGCCTCGGTCACCTTTGCCAGTGCGCGCACGAATGTTGCCGGCGCCGATGTGTACGCGATGAATATCGCCAATGAATATATGCTGCCGCCGGTTATCCCCGGTCAGGCGCAGGCGGTTGCAGCGGCCAAACCCGAGATGGTCCCGACACAGTATCGCGAAGTGATTTTCCGCAGTCCGGCGACGCAGGATCGGACGGTTTATGCCAGCACGCTCGGAAATCTACTCGTTGAATAGAGCAACACTTGTTGCAGGGTCATTTCATTCGTGACCTATCAGCGCTGGCCCTCTCCCGGAAACGGGGGAGGGTTTTTCGTTGGTGCGCCTTGCCGCCGAATGTCTATTCCGGCGCGCGGGGTTCGATGCGGTTGATCGTCGGTGTGCCGCTGTCCCCGATCCAGTGCAGTTCGTCCGTTGCCGTGTCGTGCAGCACGTCGTAGCAGGCCCATCCGCCGAAGGGTGGCCATTTCGAGCAGTATTGCGTTTCGCTGACGCGCCAGTACCCGACGCTGGGGCGGCCCGAGGCGATGTAATCCGTCGTGCCGCCCTGATAGAAAACCTGTTTCGTATCGTCGCCATAAGCCGTGATCGCAGGCAGCAATTCGCTGATTTCCGCGCCTGATAGCTTGACCGGTTCGGCCAGCGCGATGGCGGGGACGCAAAAGAGGGCGGCGGAAATATATCGGATCATGGCGGCCTCGCGGTTGTGTTTCACCCGAACCTAATGAAGTGTCCGGGGGCAGTCGAACGGGGAACGCCATGACTCTCGGTATGTTGATCGCCTTTGCGGTCGCGTCTTTCTTTATCGTCGTTGTGCCGGGGCCGACGGTGACGGTGATCGTTGCCAATTCTTTGCGCGACGGGGCACGGGCCGGTTTTCTGAATGTTGCGGGAACGCAAGCGGGCCTGTCCGTGATGATCGTTGTCGTCGCGCTGGGACTGGAGACGGTTATCAGACTCATGGCCGAGTGGTTCTTTGTCGTAAAGCTGATCGGTGCGGCCTATCTGATCTGGCTGGGCGTAAAGCTGTGGCGTTCTGACGGAGAGATCGGCGGCGCGGATACGCGCAAACCCCGCATCGGATATTTCTGGCAGGGTGTGGTGGTCATCGTGACCAACCCGAAAATTCTGGTGCTGTTCGGCGCGTTTATCCCGCAATTCGTTGACCCTGCGGGCAGCGCGTTTTGGCAGACGATGATGCTGGGCGGGATCTTTATGGTCGTTGCGACCGTGTTTGACTCGCTCTACGTTTTGTTGGCCGCACGGGCCGGGCGGGCGCTGACGCAATCGCGTGTGCGGTTTGTCGAGAAGGTCAGCGGGTCGCTGTTGATTGCCGGCGGTATCTGGATGGCAACGTTACGGAGAGCGGTATGAGCAGACACATTACCCTTGATACGCGGTGGCAAAGGCCGGATGCGGCGCTGGTTGATCCGTTCCGCGATGCGCCCTCGGGCAATGTGTCGGATGCGGCGGGGCGGATCGCGGATGTGCCGACGGCCATCAAGGCAGTGACCGCCGCCAACCGGTTTTGCGGAACGGCGCTGACGGTTGAAAACGGGCGGATCGGGAATATGGGCGTCTGGGCGGCGCTGGAGCATATTCGCCCCGGCGATGTGCTGGTAATCGCCACAGGCGATGCGCGCGAGCGCGCGGTTATCGGTGACTTGCTGGCGGGGTTTGCCTTTAACGGCGGCGCGGTTGCGATTGTCACGGACGGCATGATCCGCGACCGTGACCAGCTGGATGCCTTTGGCAAGCCGGTTTTTGCAGGGGGTGTGACGCCCGTCGGTCCTGTGGGAGAAGGGCCTGTCGGGATCGGCGTGCCGGTGACATTCGGCGCGCAGCAGATTTGCAGCGGCGATGTGATTGTCGGTGATGCGGACGGGGTGGTCGTTGTACCCCGGGCAAAGCTGGGCGAGGCCGCCGTGATCCTGTCCGAAATCGCAACGCGCGAGGCGGGGATGGAGGCGCAGTTCAAGGCGGGCGCGAGCGTGCCCGATGAATGGGCGGCGCTGCGTGCCGCCGCGACGATGACACGAGTGGAGGGTTAGATGACCGCGAAACGCACCCTGACCGGACGCGAAATCTATCCTATCGGCTTTGGCGCGATGAACGTGTCGCATTGCTATCAGCCCCGCTTGCCCGACGCGCAGGGCGGGCGCGTATTACAGGCGGCGCTGGACCTCGGGTATACGCATTTTGATACGGCGGCTGTTTACGGCCACGGGCATAACGAGGCGCTGATCGGGACATACCTGTCCCATCGCCGCGGCGAGATGGTGCTGACCAGCAAGTGCGGCATTGTCAAAGATCCCGACACCGGCAAGCGCGGGATCAACAACCGCACAGACCTGATCGAACGGTCGATTGACGAGACGCTGAGCCTGCTGAAAACCGATCACCTCGATATGTTTTATCTGCACCGCTGGGACAAGGTGACGCCGATTGAGGAGGTTGTCGGGGCGATGGGCCGGTTGGTCGAGGCCGGAAAAACACGGGCGCTCGGCCTGTCGGAAGTCAGCGCGGATACGCTGCGAAAAGCGCATGCCACCCATCCGATTGCCGCCGTGCAGTCCGAATACTCACTGTGGACGCGCAATCCCGAAATTGCCGTTCTGGAGGAATGCCGCGTGCTTGGGGCGGCGTTTGTTGCCTTTTCGCCGGTTGCCCGCCAATTTCTGACGGGCAAGCTGTCTCAGGTGGACGGGTTTTGCGACGATGATATCCGCAATTCCATGCCGAGGTTCGAGGCGGCGACCTATGCCGAGAACATGAAACTGCTGCCCCCTTACAAGGCCATCGCGGACGAGGTCGGCTGCACGATGGCGCAACTGGCGCTGGCGTGGCTGTTGACGCGCGGGGATCATGTTATTCCGATACCGGGCACTCAGAACCTCGATCACCTCGACGAGAACTTTCGTGCTGCCGATGTGACGCTAAGCCGGGATGTGGTGGCGCGTCTGGATGCGCTGATTAACGAGCGGACCGTCAAGGGCGGGCGCTATAGCCCCGCCATTCAACAGCAGATTGATACCGAGGAATTCACGGTATAGACGGTATAGGCGGCGGATCGCCTCTGTCCGTCAGACACATTTATGCTTCATGGTCATGTTGAGGTCGGTGACGTGGCCCGTCTCGTTCTCGTCCCAGGTGATCATGTAATCGGTGATGCAGGGAAATTCAGCATCAATAAAGGACGCGGCATGACCGACGCCCGTGCTGAATACCGTAAAGCCGTCCATTTCGAGCAAAGCCGTCAATGTCGAAGTCCGAATGTCGCGGGGAAAGCTGGCGCGGACCTGTTCGGCATAGGCACGGTGGATGGCCTTGTCCTGTGTCATAGGGAAATTGGCGAGCAGGGGTGGCACAGTTTCCGCCGCTGCCTGTGTTGCGGTCAATAGCGTTAAACCCAGCGTCCCTGCGCCTTTGCAATACCGTCCCATCGTGTGTCGCCCCCCGAAAAATCAATGAAGGGAGGCTTTGCAAGAAACGGTGCAAGGATTTGTTTACCATAACCGAACGCGGTCAGACCCGAACTTCTCACGCCAGCGCCCCCGATAGGCCACATTGCGTATATTCAACCTGTGCGATGGCGGTGGCCTGCGCTATGCTGCCCCGTAAAATTTGTTGTTCCGAGGGATTACGCGATGAGAACCATGACACTTGCGGCCGCGACGTTTGCGATGGGCGGTGCGTTGCTGCTGACACAAGACGTTGCGCTTGCGAAAGGGCCGCTGGACATTGATGCGGGATCGCCGCTGGTGCTGGTTAAGGAAACGCCGACCGAGATGGATCTGACGGATTTTCCGTTCGGACTGAAAGAGGGTGTGTCCGAAAACGTGCGGATGAGCTTTGAGCAGGAAATCTCGATCCCCGAGGACGAGGCCGGTCTGAGCGTCGGGTATGTCATTACGCTGCCGACGCTGGAAGTCGAAAAAGACGGCGACGACAAAGTGTCGATGACGATTCCTGACGGATATTCGGTCTCGATGACGATGTCCGGCGATGAAGACCCCGTTCAGTTCGACATCGAGGGCAACGCCGAAAATCAGGTTTTGCTGTTCGAGCGCGACGGCGACCGGATGACGTATTCGGGAACGGCTGACGTGTTTGCCTTTAACCTGACCTCGCCTCAGGCTGCCGCGCAGGGCGTTGATTTTGTTGTGACGATGGACGCGAAGGACCTTGATTTCCGCGGTGAAGGAGCCGTCGATCAGGACTGGACCGACATGCAAAACCTTGATGTCAGCTATACCTATACGATGGGTGAAATCGGCTATGCCGTCGCAGCGTCGGGGCAGGATGACGGTCAGGAATTCGAGATGACCGGCGCGGCGGCGGCGGTTGCCGCCAGCGGCGTGATCGGGGATGGCCGGATCGAAGGCACGACGTCGGGCGAGGATCTGGTGCTGAATGTTTCCAAGCCTTTGCCGGTTGAAGCGTCGATCGGCAAACTGAGTTCGGATATTCGCGTCCCGACCGAGCCGTCACCCAAGCCGCAGGACATGCGATACATGATCGGCGCAGAGGACATCGTGCTCGACGATTTTCTGTGGAGCATGATGGACCCGCAGGGCGCGTTTAAGCGCGAGCTGAACAAGGTCGTCATTGATCTGGAAATGCAGGCGATGATGATGATTTCGCTGTTTGATCCGGCTGCGATGGAAGAAGCCGAGGCCAGCGGCATGCCGCCGATGATCCCGACCGGCGCGAAGATCAACAGCATCGCTTTTGACGGTCTGGGCCTGAAGGTCGATGCGACCGGCGAGGGCGCGATGAAGGGCGTTCAGCCGCAGGGCAACGCCTATATCACCGTCGAGGGCCTGAGCGCGTTTGTTGCCGGTGCGCGCAAAGCAGGCATGTTAGGGGATCAGCAGGCCATGATGATCGAGGGCATGGCAGGCCAGTTGGGTAAAGAGGGCGATGACGGCGAGCTGATTTTTGACATCGAGACCGATGGTGCGATGATCAATATCAACGGCGCGCCGGTGATGCCGATTCCAAGTATGCAATAGCGATGCTGTGCGGAGGTGTTTGCATTTCGCCAACGAAGAAGAGGACGGAAGCTTGACCTTTGATGTGAAAACCGGGGACGGCAAGATGACCATAAACGGCAACCTGCTCGCCCCGTTGCCGAAATGAGCGCGTTTTCCGTTGAGGGCCGTGTGGCCTGTGTCACCGGTGCGTCCGGCGGGCTTGGGCGGGCGGTCGCATCGGCGCTGGCCGAGCGGGGGGCGAAAGTCGTGGGCGTTGCCCGCCGTGCCGAACAGCTGGAGGCATGGGCGGCGGAAACGGGTGGCGAGACGGCTATCCTCCCCGCTGATCTGTCCGACCCAAAGGGCGCGGAGGCGCTTGCGGCGCAGATTGCCGAGCCGTTCGGCGCACCGGATATTCTGATCAATGCGGCGGGGATTAACACCCGCCAACCTGCGGATGATGTGACGTTGGAGGGGTGGCAGATCACCCTCGATCTGAACCTCGCGGTTCCGTTTTTTCTGGCGCAGGCGATGGTTCCGGCCATGAAGGCGAAGGGCTGGGGGCGGATTGTGAATTTTGCCTCGTTGCAGACCACCCGCGCTTTTCCCGGCGGGATTGCCTATGGCGCATCCAAGGGCGGGGTCGGACAGTTGACCCGTGCAATGGCCGAGGCGTGGTCGCGCGACGGGATTACCGCCAATGCGCTGGGGCCGGGATTCTTTCCGACCGAGCTGACGGCGGCGGTGTTTGAGGACGAAGAACGCGCAGCGCGCAATGCCGCGCAGACCTGTATCGGACGCAACGGGACGATGGCGGATATTATCGGGCCGACGATGTTCTTTTGTTCTCCGGCGTCGGATTACGTGACGGGGCAGGTGCTGATGGTCGATGGAGGCTTTACGGCCCGCTGAGGCGATCAGCGCCCCGCGACCCCTTCCCTATTGCAGCGCAGCATGTTAGACGCCGCGCGAACCAGAAAACCGCGCATGCCGCGCACCAATTTATTACCGGAGTTAACCCAATGGCGGTTGAACGCACGCTTTCCATCATCAAACCAGACGCAACCGAGAAAAACGTCACCGGCGCGATCATCAAGAAGTTCGAAGATGCCGGCCTGCGCGTCGTTGCGCAAAAGCGCCTGCACATGAGCAAAGAGATGGCGGGTAAGTTTTACGAAGTCCACGCCGAGCGCCCGTTCTACGACGAACTGACGACGTTTATGTCCCGCTCGCCCGTATCGGTTCAGGTTCTTGAGGCCGAAAACGCCGTTGCTCTGCACCGCGACGTGATGGGCGCGACCAACCCTGCGGATGCCGCCGCCGGTACGGTCCGCGCTGAATTTGCTGATTCCGTTGGCGAAAATTCGGTTCACGGATCGGATAGCCTTGAGAATGCAAAGATCGAAATCGACTTTTTCTTCAAGGCGGACGAAATCGTCGGCTGATCTCCGCGACGTTGATTGACGATCTTGACAGCTCCCGCGTGCAGCAGTTGCAGGCGGGAGCTTTTCTTTGTGCGGTGCATTTCGAGCGGCTGGCCGATGCCTCACAATCGCTTGAGTGTCTTGCATTTCTCGGACAGGAACAGGATAGGGTTTGAGGCGTTGAGCCGGTATGGACCCCGTTGGAGAGTGCAATGACCCGATTTATGAAGCGATTTCTGGCCTCGTCCTGCATTCTGCTGGGACTTGCACCGGCGGCTGACGCGGCGGTCTGGACAGCGGAAAACCAGTGGAATTCAGCCTATGAGGCCGGTTTTCCCGAATGGGTCCGGTCGAATTTCGGCAAGGACGCTTTTCATAAACCCGAGGACAAGGCGCTGTTCGGGCTGGCGCTGGATTGTTCCGACGCAATTTATGCCATGCGTATCATCTATGCGTATCAGAATAGACTGCCGTTCGAGATCAATGACCCGCGCAACGGGCGCATCCTGTCGAACGAGTACAAAAAATGGGACGGGTTCCGCGAGAAGCGCCGCCACGAGAATGACGACGGTACATGGTCAACCTACGAAGGACCGGAATATACCGAGACGGACAAGCTGCGCGCGTTTATCGAATTTATCGGCGACATAACCTCGACGATCAATCTGGCCGAGGATACTTATCCTGTGGCGCTGGAGGACGTGCAGCCGGGGGATATGTTCCTGCTGCCCCGCAACCACGCCTATATCGTCAAGGACATCGCGTCGACCGGGGCCATGACCACCCTCTCGCATTCCAGCCCCCGCGCATGGCGCATCATGGCGCAGATCGAGGATTTCCCCGCCGAAGTGCCGGAAGACTCGAAGAAACGCGATGGCTATCGCCGCTTCAAGCCGATCGAGCACCTGCGTAGCCCCGCCGCCGCCGTACCCGGCGCGAGCGAGGAGCAGTGGGAGATCGCATCCCGCCTGGGCGGCAGTCGCGAAGCCTTCGCCCTTGCCACGCAGGACGCGCTTGCCTCCGTCAAGGAGCCGCTGGAGCAGAAAGCATCGCGCCTGTTTTCGTCGCTCTGCGATTACGCCGTGCAGAGGGTAGATATCGTCAATCACGGCCTCAACTACCTCGCCCGCATGGATGATAACAACGGGCGTCAGTGCATGAGCATCGGTGAATACGGCGAGTATTCGACTCCGGGCCGCGACAAGAAACTCGAAGGGAAGTTCCGCATCCTCGATGCTTTGCGCAGCAATCCCGACTGGGCCAATGCCGGCTTTGCCGAAAAGCCCGTGATCGAGGCAATCTTCGCCTCCGAGAACACGATGAGCGAACAGGAAATCGGCACCTTCTGCGCCGTACCTTTCGACATCTATGGCGGTCGCAACATGACCCTGCGGGAATTGTATCGCGGCTTGGCGGCTGGTCGCCTCGTTTCCGATCCCCACGCCCCGCTCGACTATCGCTGGGGTCTGGCACGCGATACCTGGACACCGCAATGCCAGAGTGCATCGCGTAGCTGATACCGCTCTTCGATTGAAATGCCGGTCTTTATGAAAAGGGGTATCCACACGGATGCCCCTTTTTTTCCAAAGCGAGTTACGATTACAGCGTTTTGCCCAAGTGTTGAGGCACTCTTATCAGCTTTCGCGTTCGAGCCTCCGGGGCGAGAGGCAACGAAAGATGATTCAATAAATGGCAAATCTGAACCTCAAAGCGCCTTGTTCTGGCTCGATGGATCCTGCTGCCCCGGATTGTTGCCGATTTTTCACGAAATTGTTTCCGAAAAAGAAATTGTCATTTGCATCGGGCTGCGTCGTACTACTCTCTAAGCGGGTAAAGGATGCCCGGATGACATGGAGACAGACAATGCGCCTTACCTCTCTGACTCTCATTGCCGCTTTCGCCCTGCCGACCCTTGCAATCGCCGACCCCATCGACGACGCCATCGATGCGCGTCAGGGGTACTATCAGGTGGTAAAGCATAACGCCGGAATGCTCTTCGGCATGGCCCAGGGCAAGATCGACTACGATGCCGCCAAGGCCGCCAGCGCCGCAGCGGACCTTCAGACACTCGCCAATCTCAACAATGGCGGCATGTGGCCGATGGGGTCCAGCAAGCTGGACAAGCCGGGCAAGACCCGCGCCCTGCCCGTAATCTGGGAAACTTATCCGGCGATTGCCGAAAAGTCGAACGCATTCAAGGCAGCGACCGCCACGCTCGCGGGCAGTGCCGGTAACGGTCTCGACGCCCTGCGCGCGGATATCGGTGCTCTCGGCAATTCCTGCAAAGGGTGCCACGACACCTATCGCGCCAAGGACTTCTGACGATGAACGACGCGCCAGCCGATCAACCATCGGCGCGTCGCAAGGTATGGGATGTGCCGACCCGCCTGTTTCACTGGGCGCTGGTCGGCACGGTGCTGACGGGATTGTATCTCGGTGAGTTCCGCGACTTCTCGACGATCCAGCTTCATTTCTATTTCGGATACGCGACCGGCGGATTGCTGGTCTTCCGCCTGATATGGGGGGTGATCGGCCCCGCCCATGCGCGGCTGAGCACCCTGCTCCCCTCGCCCGGTGCGCTGCTCGGCTATATCGGCGGGATGTTCAGGCGTCGGCCCAGCGCGGTTGCAGGGCATAACCCTGTCGGGGCGCTCTCGGTCCTCGCCATGCTCGTGGCGCTCTCGGTTCAGGTCGTGACCGGACTGTGCTCTGAAGATGACGGGCTGTTCTCGCAGGGGCCGCTGGCCGGATATCTCGATTCCGCGACCGTTCTGACGATGACGGCCCTTCATCACTGGTCCTCACGGGTCGTCATGGCCCTGATCGCATTGCATCTGGCCGCGATCCTGTTCTACCGGATATGGAAACACGAGGATCTCGTGACCGCCATGGTGACCGGATGGAAGACCGTGCGCCGGGATGACGGCGACCGCGAGGCCTGAATTGCCCCGCATATCCTCGCACAAAAAAAGCGGCTGCAATGCAGCCGCTTCAGGTGGGGAGGGAACAAGAAGCACAGGGCAATCCCCCATGCGGTGGTGAACGCCGGTGATGACACCCGACAGGTTCAGAGTGTCCCGGAAAGAAGCCCATGTCTGTGACACCAATCACACTCATGGATTATCAGGCGTCGTTTTCGGTTAACAGAAGGGTCCGTTCAGGGCTTGTCGCCTGCCCGGAAAAGCGGGTATGCGGCGTGAAACGAGGGAGCATCGCATGGGCTGGTCACCGGACGTCACCGAAGTCAAAAGCTGGAACGAGTGGGATACGCTGCGGCACGTCATCGTGGGCCGTGCGGATGATTGCCATATCCCACCGCCCGAACCCGCGCTCGACGCCAAAGTGCCGGAGGATTCAGACATGCGCGGGCAATGGGGTCGGCGTCCGCAGGAGACCATCGACCGCGCCAACGAGTTGCTGGACGGCTTTTCCGCGATGCTGGAGAAGCGCGGGGTGCGTGTGGACCGGCCCACACCGTTCGATTTCTCCAAACCCGCCGAGACACCGGACTGGCGCACCGAGTCGAGTTTCGGCTGTATGCCGCCGCGTGACGTGCTGCTGACGGTCGGGCGTGAAATTCTGGAAGCGACGATGAGCTATCGCTGTCGCTGGTTTGAATACCTCTGCTACCGCGACCTGATTCAGCAATATTACAACGAAGACCCGAAGATGCGGCATGAGGCAGCTCCGAAACCGCGCCTGACCGATGCCGATTACCACCCCGATTATCTCAGCGACAAGATCGGCGAGGCCAAACGTCTGGAATGGGCCGCCGCCAGACATTTCGTGACCACCGAGGAAGAACCGCTGTTCGACGCCGCCGATGTTCTGCGTTTCGGACGTGATCTGGTGGTGCAGCACGGCTTCACGACGAACCTCAAGGGCATCGACTGGTTGCAGCGGCACTTCCCGGATCACCGCGTTCACACCGTCAACTTCCCCGGCGATCCGTACCCGATCCATATCGACGCGACCTTTACGCCGATCCGCCCCGGCCTCATCATGAATAACCCGCAGCGCCGCCTGCCAAAGGAACAGCGGGCGATGTTCGAGCGCAATGGCTGGGAGATCGTCGATGCGGCCCAGCCCGCCCATAACGCCCCGCCACCGCTATGCTATTCGTCCACATGGCTGTCGATGAACGTGCTGGTGCTGGA
>CALGNW010000018.1 GCA_937958345.1 uncultured Neomegalonema sp.
AGGCCCGGAGGGACTAGCTTTGCCGCGCTAAGGCGTGTTTTGCCAGGTCGGCGAGGGTTTTGCCGCGTTCGCCCAGTGGGGTGATGTGGGTGATGGCTTGGGCGGTCAGGCGTTCGGCGCGGTCTTTGGCGTCCTGAACGCCGAGGATGCTGACGAAAGTGGCCTTGCCCTTGCCCGCGTCCTTGCCCACGGCTTTGCCGACGGTCGCGGCATCGCCTTCGATATCCAGCAGGTCATCGACAATCTGAAAAACGAGGCCGAAGTCGCGGGCATAGCCCTCGATCATGCGTTTATGGGCCGCATTCGCATTGCCGAGGATCGCACCGGCCTTGCACGAAACCTCGATCAGTGCGCCGGTTTTCATGCGTTGCAGGCGCGTGATTTCCGGCAGGGTCAGGCCCGCCTCGGCGCTCTCGGCGGCAATGTCGATCATCTGGCCGCCGACCATGCCGCCCGCGCCGCTGGCCTTTGCGATGGCCGCGATAAGCTGGACCCTGACAAAGGCGTTTTCGTGCGTCCGTTCATCGGCAAGCAGCGTGAAGGCGTGGGTTTGAAGCGCGTCGCCCGCCAGAATGGCCGTCGCCTCGTCGTATTCGCGGTGGGTCGTGGGGCGGCCCCGGCGCAGATCGTCATTGTCCATGCTGGGCAGGTCGTCGTGGATCAGGCTGTAGGCGTGAATGCACTCGATGGCGCAGGCGGCGCGCATGGCGCGGTCGCGGCCCACCCCGAAGGCGGCGGCGGTTTCAAGCGCCAGAAACGCGCGCAGCCGCTTTCCGCCCTGACAGGCATAGCGCATGGCATTGATGACCCGCGCCTCGGCCAGCGGTTCGCCGTTCGACGTCGGCGATGGCAGAAGGGCGGCGAGCGTTTCTTCGACCTCGGCGGCGGTGTCGGCTAGGCGGATCGAGATATCGGTCATTCGAACGAGGTGTCCTCGGCGGCAACGGCCTTGCCGTCCGCACCCGCGACGATTTTCTGAACGCGCATTTCAGCCTGCTTCAACTTATCCTCGCAATGGCGTTGAAGGGCCGCGCCCTGTTCGTAAATGTCGATGCTTTTTTCCAGCGAGACGTCGCCGCTGTCCAGCGCATCGACGATTTTCTCAAGCTGTCCCATCGCCTCTTCAAAGCTGAGGTCTTTGACGTCGGATTTAGACATTTTCAGCGACTTTCGCGAGGGTTTTCACATGGATTTTCGCGGACTCGCCGAGGGCGCGAAGATCGTATCCGCCCTCCAATAACGATACCACGCGGCCCCCGCAATGGGTGTCGGCAAGGGCACAAAGCTGTTGCGTAATCCACTCGAAATCCGGTTCCTGCAGTTGGATCGACGCAAGGGGATCGTCGGCGTGGGCGTCAAATCCTGCTGATATAATAATGAGTTGCGGGTCAAAGGCCGCGATGGCGGGAAAGATGTGATCTTCGTACGCCGCGCGGAACTCTCGCGATCCTGCATTGTGTTTCAGGGGCTTGTTAAAAACATTTCCCACGCCGGTTTCGCTCTCGCGGCCAGTGCCCGGAAATATGCCGCCTTCGTGAGTCGAGGCGTAGAGGATACGGGCGTCCTGTTCGACCACGTCCTGCGTGCCGTTGCCGTGATGGACGTCGAAATCGACAACGGCAACGCGGTCTAATCCTTTGTTTTCAACAGCATGCAGCGCGGCGATGGCAGCCGTACTAAACAGGCAAAAGCCCATCGGCTTGATTTTCTCCGCATGATGGCCGGGCGGGCGGTGTGCGCAAAAAGCGTTGACGGCAGAACCGCTTAGCACCTGATCAACCGCATCACAGGACGCGCCGACGGCGCGCATCGACGCCTCTAACGAGCCGGGGCTGATCCACGTATCGCCGTCAAGCGCCTGCATCCCCTCGGCGGGGGCCGCCTCTTTGATCGCGGTGACATAGGCTTGCGGATGGCCCAGCAAAAGCTGCGCGTCCGAGCAAAGCGGCGACTCGCGGCGGTCCAGCCCCCCGACGTCGGCGAGTGCCCTGGTCAGCGCGCGCATGCGGTCGGGCCGCTCCGGGTGGCCGTCCGGAACGTCGTGGTCGATGAAAGAGTCGTGACTATAGAGCAGTGTTTTCATGTCCGCAGAATGGAACCTGAGCATCTGCGGTGCAAGCAGGAAACAGTCACGGCGGTTTCGCGCGGGGTTTTGAAATCGAACCGGCTCTGCTATCCCTCGCGTCGGAATTCTACGGGAGGAACGGGCGGATGAAGCGATCTGAAGTGAACGAAATTATCCGCGAGAGCGATGCTTTTATTCGCTCGTTCGGCTTTGTGCTTCCGCCCTTTGCATATTGGACGCCCGCAGAAATGTCGGCGCGGCGCGGCGCGATTGACGGCATCGTTGATGCACGGCTCGGCTGGGACATTACCGATTATGGCGAGGGGCGTTTTGACGAGATGGGCCTGTTCCTGTTCACCACCCGCAATGGCCGCCTGAGTGATCTGCAGGGCGGCGGCGGGATGTGCTATGCCGAGAAAATTATGATCTCGCGGCAGGATCAGGTGTCACCGATGCACCGCCATATCGTGAAGGCGGAAGACATTATCAATCGCGGCGGTGCAACGCTTGCGATTGAGATGTTTGAATCGGACCCCGACGGTAATATTGACGAAAAGGCTGAGGTCAGGGTTGCGACTGACGGGATTGAGCGGCGTCTTGCGGCTGGCGGCGTGCTGCATCTCGCGCCGGGCGAAAGCGTGACCCTGATGCCGGGGAACTGGCATAAGTTCTGGGGCGAGGGCGGGGATGTCCTGATCGGTGAGGTGTCGACCGTGAATAATGATCTGACCGACAATGTGTTTCGCGAACCGATTGGCCGGTTTGCCGAGGTTGATGAAGATGCAGACCCGGTCCACTTGCTGGTTTCGGATTACGATAAATGGCTGAGTAAAGAGGGCGCGGGTTCGGCCTGAGGGCTGAAGCCCGCCGCCTCGGCTGGCCTCGTCAGTCTATCGGCAAACCGCTGGGGACTTCATCGGGTATGCCGAGGCGTTGTGTCCGGTTGGTCAGGCTGTGCAGAAACGCGATCAGTGCATCGATCTGCGGATCGGCCAACATCACCGCTGGCAGGTCGTTGACAGATGTCTGTCGGCGCATCTCTCTGGCGTCTTGCCAGACGATGAAATCGACCTTTTCCATTTCGGGAATAGAGGGCAGGTTTGCGTCCTCGGGGCTCCATTCTGCGCGGGCATCTGCCGGTGAAAGGTGGTGCCGGATAATGCCCCTGAGTGTCGGATAGGCTCCGTTGTGTCCGTAAGGCGCGGTCAGCGCGACGTTGCGCAGCATCGGGGTGCGAAAGCGGTAGGCGTCCTCCAGACGATCGGTTTCGCCCATGCGGCCGACATCGCGCGCCGCCGGATCGAAGCGGCGCGTTCGACCGGGGCCGAAGGGCGGCAGGCCGAGCGCATGGAACTGCTGATCGCTGAGCAGTTTGCCCGCATGGCACGCCGAACAGCGGGCGTCGCCGAAGAACAGATCTTTTCCCGTTTTTGCCTGTTCGGACATTGCCGCCTTGTCGCCCGCCAGATAGCGGTCAAAGGGGCTTTCAAAGCTCTGCCATTCAGTGGCCATGAACGCGGCGAGGGCATTCGCAATCTCGACGATGGTTACGTCCTCGGGGCCGGTCAGATGATCAAATGCGCCGACAAACCGTGCGCCGTAATCACCGGTTACCCGCACGCGCTTGGCGAGGATCGGCCACGCGGCATCAATCCGGTCATGGACCGCCCCTGCGATTTCGTTCTCTCTCGGGTTTCCCGCCATTTCAAACTGGGCGACCAGCGGGAAGACGGCTTGCGCGGCGAGAAGTGAATTAAATCCCTCGGGCAACCATTCCTCCGCAGGCGAATTGAAACCGTTTTCGTAGGTGTCCGAGGTGCTTAGCCGCCCGTCGTGAAACATGACGGTGATGTCTTTAGCGCCGAGGTTCCAGAGAGCAGGCGCATTGCGGGGTATGCGCTTTCTGATCCTGTCCGCACCCTCGCCAGCGGTGCGTTTCGGGCCGAGCCCCGCACCGCCCTCGCCAATTCCGAGCGATAGCCCGTCGCCGGTTCCGAAGTCGGGGTGGTGACATGTGGAGCAGGCTATATTTCTGTTCCCCGAAAGGATCTTGTCGTAAAAGAGCAGCTGACCGAGCGCGGCCTGCTTTTCGTCGAACTGAATGAAGTCGGCTGCTGTCAGAGGTTCCGGTTCGTTCGCGAGGACCGGAGAGATCGCTGCAAGGATAAGAGGAACGGCATGCGCAAAACGGTTACGCTGTTTCTGTTTTTGGCCGCGCCCGCGTTCGCCGATATCGAAGAGGCGCGCGATCTGATGGAAGAGGGCAAATTCGAGCAGGCGCGCGAGGCGTTGTTGCCCGCTGCACGATCCGGCAATGCCGATGCCGAAGAACTGATCGGCGTGATGTACGCGATGGGCCTTGGTGTTCCGCGCGATGATGTTCGTGCGTTCGAATGGTATTTGCGCTCGTCGATGAAGGGGCATGCGGGCGCGCAATCGGGTGTGGGGTGGTACTATGAAGTCGGGCGGGGTTTGCCGGCGCCGGATCTGGTTCGCGCTTATATGTGGTACACGCTGTCGGCCATTGGCGGCGACCCCGATGCTGCCATCAGCCTCGAAGAGGTGGTCAAGAAAATGACGCCGGAGCAGATTGAAAAGGCGCATACGCTTGTCGATGACTACAAAGTTTGGATGTATCCGTTTCGGTGATCGGGAGGCGGGCGGGTTGACCCGCCTCCGGTCCTTTTGTGTCAGACGGTTTATTTCAGGTCCGCCGCGCGTGCTGCGCCGATATCTTTCTCGGCCATCGCGACCGCATCTGTCAGCGCGGTGAAGATTTCGTCGCCGCGGTCCACGTTGTCCTTGAACCAGTCATAGACAGGTGCAGCGGCCTCTTTGAACGCGGCCTTTTGGTCCGGCGTCGGAACATAGAGATCTCCGCCGCCCGCAACGAAGTCTTCATAAGCCTGAATCGACTTGCGCTTCGGCGAAGCAAAGGTTGCCTGTTGCAGCGCATAAAACCCGTCAACGACGACCTGACGCATGCCTTCGGGCATGCCGGTGAAGGCCTCGTTATTCATCCACCAAAGCGCGCCCATATAGGCGTGGCCGTCCAGTGTGACGTATTGCAGGCCCGCATCGGGGAACTTCATGCCCATGATGTCGGTAATGCCGTTCTTTGAACCCTCGACCACGCCGGTCTGGAAGGACGTAAAGAGTTCAGGCCACGGGATCGGAGTCGGGCTGGCGCCGAGTGCCTTGACCAATTCCTGCGGCAGGTCTGCGACGACAGTTCTGATTTTCAGACCCTTCATGTCGGCAGGTTCGGCTACACGGCGTTTGGTGTTGGCAAAGTTGCGCCAGCCGCCGGTGTTGCCAATGGTCATCAGGCGGATCGCGCCGTCGGAATCTTCCAGTGCCATCGCCCGCATTTTGCGGGTGAAGTCACCCGACAGCACATGTTCGGCCACGCGGTCGTCGGCCATCAGATACGGCAGGTCGAGGACCTGAACATAAGGGAAGATGCCGGAGGCTCCGCCCGATGTGGAAATGTAAATATCAATCGAGCCGTCAGCGACACCCTGCAGGCACTCGGCCCCGTTGGAGCAAAGCTGCGTTCCGATGAAAAGCTCGACCTCGATCGCACCGTTTGATGCTGCCTCGACATAGTTTTTGAAAACGACCAGGCCGTCATAATCCTCGTCGTTTTCGTTCGAGTTGGCCGTCGCACGGATTTTGTAATCCGCGGCGAAAGCCTCTGCCGTTGCACCGGTCAACAGTGCCATGACGGCAAGTGATTTCATCAAATTTTTAAACATCCGTTCCTCCCAAGTGAACCAAAGTCAGTTAGCAAAACCCGTCAATCTCGGAATGGTCATCGAGATTGCCGGAATGTAGGTGATGAGAAAGATCACGAGCACCTCGACCAACAGAAAAGGCACGATGGCCCGTGAAATCGCCTCGACCCGCTCTCCTGAGACAGCAGAGGCGACGAATAGAACCAGTCCCATCGGCGGTGTTGCCAAACCCACCGTCAGATTTACGCTCATGATAATCGCAAAGTGGATCGGGTCGACCCCCAAACTTACAAAGATCGGACCCAGCACCGGACCCAGAATGATAATCGCGGGTCCGGCATCCAAAAACATGCCGACCACGAACAGCAGCAGATTAATCAGGAACAGCAGGATCAGCGGATTATCCGACAGGCTGAGCACAAAGGCCGCCAGAGTTTCGGGCGCGTGGCTGAGGCTGACCACGGTTTTGAAGGCCATGGCAGCGCCGACCAGCAGCATAACCACCGCAGAGGTCAAACCGGCCCGGATCAGGATGTCGGGCAGCTCGCGCACCGTCAGAGAGCGGAGGATGAAAAAGCCGATGAAAAGGGCGTAGGCGACCGCGACCGCCGCAGCCTCGGTCGGCGTGAAAACGCCGCCCAGTATGCCCCCCAGAATGATGACCGGTGTCATCAACGGGAAAAATGCTTTCAGGCTGGCCTGTCCGCGCTCGCCCCAGCTGTATTTTCGGCTCGCGACCGGAAAATCATAGCGGTCGGCCATGAGTTTGACCACGAGCATCAGGCCTATGCCGACCAGCGCGCCGGGGATGATACCGGCAAGAAACAATGCCGCGACGCTTTCGCCCATGACATAGGCGTAGATGATCATTATGCCCGAGGGCGGAATAATCGGGCCGATCACGGAACTGGCCGCCGTGATTGCGGCGGCAAACTTGCGCGTATAGCCCTGCTTTTCCATCGCCGGAATGAGCATTGACCCGAGTGCCGAGGTGTCGGCAACCGCCGACCCCGATAACCCCGCGAACAGCATCGACGACAGAACATTAACGTGCGCCAGGCCGCCGCGCAGATGACCCATAAATGCCTGCGAAAATTCCACAAGCCGCATGGTTATGCCGCCCTTGTTCATCAGCTCTCCGGCGAGCATGAAGAACGGAATGGCCATCAGGGGAAAGCTGTCCATACCATTGTAGACGTTGCGGTAGAGCAGGGTGATGTCCCGCTCTTGCCCGTTCAGGTATAACAGCAGACCCGGCGCGGCCAGCAAGCCGAAGAATACGGGCAGTCCGACGAGCAGAAACGTCAAAAAGAGCGGCAGGAACCAGATCAGCATTATTCCGCCCCCGCAGCCGCATTTTCGGGAATGAGCGGCAGTCTGTCGCCCGCCCCCAGCAGGGTCGCAATCGAGCGCAGGATCAGTTCGATATTGACCAGCGTAAGCAGGCATACGCCGACGAATAATGACGTCATCATCCACGAGCGCGGCACGCGATGCCAGGTTTCGAAATTAATATCCAAGGGGACATAGAGCGCCGCCGTTTTGAAGCGGCCTCCGAATCCTGTGACCTCGCCCCATCCGATCTTGACGGCCACGCAGAGGACGAGCAGCGAAATAAAGAGCAGGACGAGATTTAAGGCTGCGCCAACGCGCATTGGCATTGCGTGTTCGAGCATACGGATGGCCACGAAGCCGCCACGACGAAACGCTGTCGGGGCCATCAGCCCTGTCATCCAGAGCATACAGAAGCGCGCCGCCTCGTCGGGCCATGGCAGTGCATTGTTAAAGCCGTAGCGGAAAACGACTTGTACGAGGATCGCGACAACCATCAGGGCAATCGCGATAGCGCCGATGCCCCGTCCGAAACGCAGCACGTGCTCGTTGACGAACGAGAGCAGTCTGATGATCCCCGTGAGTGCGTTCATCAACCCTCCAAGGTGCGGAGTTGTCCGGCAAAAAATGCGAGAGAGTCCCCGTCCCGCATCTCGGCCTTCAACACTTCGCCAACGACAATCTTATGGTCGCCGCCCGGATAAATCGCGTTTTGCCGACATTCGAAGCGGGCAAGGCAACCGTTGATCAGCGGCACGCCGTGTTCATTGTCGGTTACATCGACGCCGTCGAAGGCAAAGGGCGAGCCTGCGAAGCCTTTGCAAAGGTCGATCTGCTCGGCGCCCAGAACATGGATCGCAAAATACCCGGCCTGTTCGAAATACGGAAAGCGCCGTGATCCGGCGTCGGGGGACCAAAGGACAAGCGGGGGATCGAGCGACAGGGATGAAAAGCTGTTCGCGGTGATCCCGACGGGGCCATCCGTTGATGACGCAGTGACAATTGTGATCCCGGAGGCAAAGCGGCCAAAGGCATCGCGCAGTGCACGGGTGTTCGAGCGGTCCGGCTTGAAGGCCATTGTCATGTCGCCGCCACCATCGGCCACCTCAGGCTACCTCGTGGCCGAGCGCGGCCTCGTAAAGCTGGAACCATGTCTGCCGATCCAGCTTTACCTTCAGCGCATCGGAAATCCCGGCGATCCGTTCGAGGTTGTTGGTCCCCATTACCGGCAGTATTTTGGCCGGATGGGCGAGAAGGAAAGCCACGGCGACGGCGGCGCGGTCCACATTCTGTTCGGCGGCAACACGGTCGAGGACCGCCCCGACAGGACCGGTTCCGTTCATCAAACTGCCCCCGCCAAGCGGCGACCATGCCATCAGATGATGACCCTGACGCTGATGAAATGCGAGGTCGCCATTTGTGAACGGCGCGATTTCAGCGAGGCTGATTTCGATTTGGTTCGTGACCAGTTTGTTGCTCATCGCCGATTGCAGCAAGTCCCAGTCCCAAGGGCGGAAGTTCGAGACGCCGACCGCGCCGACCTTGCCGGACGTGACCAGTGCGTCGAGGGCCGTGCCCGTCTCGTGATGGTCCATAAAGGGGTCGGGACGGTGGATCAGCAGCAGGTCGATATGGTCAATCGCCATTTCGCGCAGGCTGGCCTCGACGCTGGCGTCAATGTGCGCCTTTGATGTGTCGTAGTGCTTTACGCGCGCGCCGGTGTGCCGCCCCGCGTCGACGACGATATCGCACTTGGTGACGATTTCCATTTTGGTGCGCAGTGACGGATTGGCACGCAGCGCGCCGCCCAAGGCCGCCTCGGCGGTGTATCCGCCGTAGATGTCGGCCTGATCGAATGTGGATATTCCCTGATCGAGCGCGGCCTGAATCTTGGCCTCGACATGAGCGGGGGCGGTGTCTGTATCGTCGGCGAGCCGCCACATACCATAGATGATCCGGCTGAATTCCAGCCCGTCCGTCAGCGTAACACGTTCCATTAGCGTCGTTCTCCTGCGCCGAGCGGCGTTTGCGGCGTTGTTTCCGGAACCCGCCCGTAGACTTCGGGCAAAGAGCATGTCTCGAGCTGAGGCAGGACACGTTTGCCGAAATGCTCGGCCTCTTCAAGATGCGGATAGCCGGAAAAGATGAACGCGCGGATGCCCATTTTCTTGTAACCTTCGATCTTGGACAGAACCTGATCGGTCGAGCCGACCAACGCCGCCCCGCAACCGGACCGCGCACGACCGACGCCGGTCCAGAGACCCGGTTCAACGTAGCCGAACTTGTCGGCAAGCTCGCGGTTTTTGGCTTGGTGCGAGACACCCAACGAGGTTGAGTCCAGCGCCCGTTCGCGGATCATCCGACCGTAATCATCATCGAGTTTCGAGACGATGTAGTCGGCATATTCGCGGGCCTCCGCCTCGGTGTCCCGCACGATCATGTGGACACGCAAACCGTAATCCAAAGTCCGATCGTAGCGTTCCGCGACCGCGTTGACGTCCCGCATCCGGCCCGCGAGGTCTTCGGTTTTTTCGGGCCACATCAGATAGACGTCGCAATGCTGACCGCAGAGTTCCAGGGCGGGCGGCGAGTAGCCGCCGAAATAGAGCAGCGGCCCGCCGGTCTGATAGGGTTTGGCGGGGTCCGTCGTCAGCCCCTCGAAAGTATATACCTCGCCCTGATAATTGATTTCCTCGCGCGTCCACGCCTGTTTGAGGATTTCGACAACCTCGCGCGAGCGTTGGTAGCGGTAGGCGCTGTCTTCCTGCTCGCCGGGAAAATCAGAGCTGATGATGTTGACCGTCAGGCGTCCCTTGAGCATGTGATCGAGTGTCGCAATGGTCCGCGCCAGCATGATCGGTTGCATCTCGCCGCACCGGACAGCCGCCAAAAGATTGATCCGTTCGGTGATCGGGGCGCAGCCCGCGACGAATGACAATGTGTCCTGTCCGACCTGATACGAGGACGGACATAGAATGTTGCGAAAGCCCTGCGCCTCGGCTGTTTTTACAATCGCCGAGCAGTGATCCCAACTGGACCGCAATGCGCCGTCGGGAACCCCGAGAAACTGATAATCATCCGAGCAAAGCGCCGAGAACCACGCGATTTCAGCGCCGGACAGATCAGCCGAAGTTATTGGGACGACCGACATTGGCATCTTATCCGCTTTGTTTCAGTGTCCCTTGCCTAGCATCCGTTTTTGTGTAGATCAATGGTGTATCAATTTTCTGATTTGCTGACATGACGCAGGACATAGTCACCCTTGAGCATGACCGAGCATTATCCGAGCGCGTTGCCGAAGTTTATCCAGATAAGCGAATTTCTGGTGCGGGAGATTGCGTCCGGCAGGCTGATCGACGGGTCACGCCTTGCGCCCGAACGGGATATGGCCGCAAGCCTTGGCGTGTCGGTCGGAACCTTGCGAAAGGCGCTGAAGGAGCTGGAGAAAAAAGGATTGCTGGAGCGCGTTCACGGCTCGGGCAACTATGTCCGGCAGGGCGATATCGACGATAGCGTCTATGCGATGTTCCGGCTGGAGCTGATACAGGGGGGCGGTCTGCCGCGCGCCGATGTGCTGGAGGTGGTATCGCTGAAAAAACCCGACGATCTGCCCCCGTTCGGCCATGCGGACAGAGGCGCGCGGATTCGCAGGCTGCGCTATCTGAATGACACAATCATCGCTTTGGAGGAAATCTGGCTGGATGCGCGGGCCGGAGAGGTCACCGCTGCGGGCCTGTCGGATTCGCTGTACCATCATTACCGGACCAAGCTGGGCCTCTGGATTGCGCGGGCGGAGGATTATGTCGGGATTGCCGAGGTTCCCGACTGGGCCGCCGACCCTTTTCCGCTTGCACCCGGAACGATAACCGGTTTCGTCGAAAGATGGAGTTGGGCGGATGATCCGTCACCGATCGAGTATTCCAGAACGTGGTTTGATACGAACCGCTGCCGCTATGTCCAAAGGCTGAAATAGAGCGATATGAAAAAGACAATCCGATACGGCATGATCGGCTGCGGCATGATGGGGCACGAGCATTTGCGCAATATCGCGCTGCTCGACAAGACCGAAGTTTCGGTGATTTTCGAGCCGGATGCGGCGATGGCGCAAAGCGCATTGGCGCTGGCCCCTCAAGCGCGGCTCGTCAGTGATCTCGGGCAGTTGCTCGACCGGCCCGATGTGGATTGTCTGGTCATCACAAGCCCCAATCATTGCCACCTCGGCCAGTTGCAGGAGATTGCAGGGGCGCGCCCCCTGCCGGTTCTGGTGGAAAAGCCGCTGTTCACGGCGCTTGATGATCTGAAGGCGCTGGAGTCGTTCGAGCAATCCTATCCGGCGCCGGTTTGGGTCGCGATGGAATACCGCTATATGCCGCCAATCACAGCGTTTACCGATGCTGTGGAGCGCGTCACGGGCGGCATCAGGATGCTGACCATCCGCGAGCACCGCTTTCCTTTTCTGAAAAAAGTCGGTGACTGGAACCGCTTTAACGCGAAAACCGGCGGAACCTTTGTCGAGAAGTGCTGTCACTTTTTTGATCTGATGCGCTTGCTGATCGGCTCTGAACCAACCCGCATTATGGCCAGCGCCGCGCAGGACGTAAATCATCTGGATGAAGTTTATGATGGTGAGCAGTCCGATATTCTCGACAACGGGTATGTGATTGTCGATTTCGCAAACGGCGCGCGGGCGATGCTGGAACTGTCGATGTTTGCCGAGGGGGCGGAATTTCAGGAGGAGATTAGCGCGGTCGGGGCGCTTGGTAAGCTTGAAGCGAAGGTTCCGGGGCCGGGAAGGTTCTGGCCCGAACATTTGGGCGCTGCGCCGATTCCGCTGTTGATCGAGAGTCCGCGCAATCCGCAGGGGCCGGTTGTTACCGAAATCCCCGTTGATCCGGCTTTGCTGGAGGCCGGAGATCATAACGGTGCAACATTTTATCAGCACCGTTTGTTTCTGGCGCTGGTTCGCGGCGAGCGGCAGCATGCCGATGTCACGCTCGCCGATGGGAAAAAGGCCGTTCTCATGGGAATGGCTGCACAGGAAAGTGCCGCGACCGGACGGGCCGTGGCGTTGAATTGGGGGTAGGGCGGGAAACCCGGATTGACGCCGGAGGGGATGCAGCCCTTTGTGCATCCCGCTCGATTCAGTTATGTGCCGGTTAGAAGATGAAGTTGTCCTGTGCCAGATCGGCGGCAAAGACATCGTTCAGCCAGAGTGTGTTTGTGCCGAACGAGATTTCCGTGCCCGCCTCGCCATCGGTCAGGGTGAGATCCGAGAGGCCCGTGACGCCGGCGACGGTGCTGAAGTCCAGCGTTTCTCCTGCGCTGCCGGAAAAGTCGGTCACGGTGTCGGCTCCCCAGGTATCCTCGAAGACAAAGCTGTCGGTTCCGCTGCCGCCTGTGAGGGTGTCGTTGCCGAAGCTGCCGAACAGGATGTCCGAACTGCTGCCGCCATTCAGCAGATCATTGCCGTAACCGCCGTAGAGGGTGTCTGCGCCCCCTTGACCGAACAACCTGTCGTCGGCCCCGTCACCGGCGATGATGTCGTCACCAAGACCGGCGTAGATCGTGTCTTTGCCCGACAGGCCATAGAGGGAATCGTTGCCGCTGCCGCCATTGATGAAGTCTCCGCCGTCTCCGCCGATGATCGTGTCGGCCCCGTCATAGCCGTAAAGCTTGTCATCTGCCGACCCGCCCGTGATCGCGTCGTCAAAATCAGTGCCGAAGACACGCTCGATTGACGTGAAGGTGTCGCCGGTCGCATCGCCGCCCGTTCCCCCGAGATCGAGGTCGAGCGAAACACCGGCGGATGAGGCGCGATAGCTTGCGATGTCGGTTCCGGCTGATCCATCCATAGCGTCCGCGCCGACGCCGCCGATAAACGTGTCGTTGCCGTTGCCGCCGTTCAACGTGTTCTCGCCTGCATCACCGCGCAGGGTGTCACTGCCTCCGCCGCCCTCGATCACATCGTTGCCGTCGCCGCCGGATAGATCGTCCGCGCCGCTTGATCCGATGAAAGTATCGTCAAAGGCCGTGCCGGTGAAACGCTCGACAGAGATGAACGTATCGCCCGCCGCATCGCCCAGTGATGCGGATGGTGCCGAGAGGTCGAGCGTGATTGCCGAACCGGATGTCGAATAATCGGCGGTGTCATTGCCCGAACCACCGTTCAGGCTGTCCGCGCCCGCTCCGCCGACAAGAACGTCATCGCCGCCCGCGCCTTCCAGATCGTCGTCGCCCTGTCCGCCGAAGAGTGCGTCGTTGAAATTCGACCCTGCGAAGCGTTCGATGCCGATGTAGGTATCGCCCGCAGCATCGCCGGAGATACCGCCGCCGACGGCGAGGGTAATGCCGCCGGTGCTGGCGCTGTAATCGACCGTGTCGAAACCGGAGCCGCCATCGAGCGTCGCCGTTCCGCTTCCGCCGACGAGCCTGTCGTTACCCGAGCCGCCATTGAGGGTATGAACGCCGGAGCCTGCGCTGAGCGTATCGTCGCCCGACCCGCCCAGAACGATTTCGAAGTTGGCGGTGCGGTCACCGTCGGCGTTGCCGCCCTTGGAGATGCCCGTCGCGAGGTTGATGTCGAGCGATACGGTTTCCGCCGTGAAGTCGAGCGTATCGATACCGGCCCCGCCGTCGAGAACGTCCTTACCCGCGCCGCCAAAGACGAAATCATCGCCGTCGCCGCCGTATATGTAATCCCGTCCGCCAGATCCGAAGAGTGTGTCGTCGCCGCCCCAACCGTAAATCCAGTCGGTGTTGTCCGAACCGGTCAGCGTGTCGCCCGCTGTTGCCGATCCGTGAATACGCTCGAAGTTCGCAAGCGTATCGCCTTGAGCGAGGTCGCCGGTTCCGGTTCCGCCAATCAGATCGATTTGCACGCCGGTCGCCGATGCGCGGTAGTCGATGATGTCGATGCCGTCGCCGCCGTCCATCGTGTCCGCGCCGCTTTCCCCCCGGAAGTTATCGATGCCCGCATTGCCGTTCAGGATGTCGTCGCCCGATCCGCCGCGCATGACGTCGTTTCCGTCGCCGCCGTCGATTGTATCGTTGCCGGTTCCGCCGTCGATGTAGTCGTTGCCGCCTGCACCTGCGAGGGTATCGTCACCGCCCCAACCGTAGAGCCAGTCCTTGTTGCCGGACCCTGTGATGGTATCGCCGGCGCTGTCCGAGCCGTGAACACGCTCGATATTGATAAGACTGTCGCCCTGCGCGAGGCCGCCGCTGCCGATGCCGCCGACGAGGTCAATCTGAACGCCGGTTGCCGATGCGCGATAGCTGACAAAGTCGATGCCGTCACCGCCATTCATCGCGTCGCCGCCGTCTTCACCGACGAAATTGTCAATGCCGTCACCGCCGTTGAGGGTGTCGTTGCCGTCACCGCCCCGCAGCGAGTCATTGCCCGCGCCGCCGTCTATCATGTCATCGCCGTCGCCGCCGTTGAGATAGTCGTTGCCTCCTGCTCCGTTGAGGGTGTCATCGCCGCCCCAGCCGTAAATCCAGTCCTTGTTTTCAGACCCGGTGATCGTGTCCCCCGCCGTTGCCGAACCGTGAATACGCTCGATCCCCGCCAGCGTGTCGCCCGCGGCAAGATCCCCCGAACCGACACCGCCGATCAGGTCGATTTGAACGCCGGTCGTCGATGCGCGGTAGCTGACGAAATCAATGCCGTCACCGCCGTCGATGAGGTCAGCGCCGTCTTCACCGATAAAGTTGTCGTTGCCCGCGTCGCCGTTCAGCGTGTCGTCGCCCGTGCCGCCGCGCAGTGCATCGTTGCCTGCGCCGCCGTTGACGAGGTCGTTGCCCGCGCCGCCATTCACGTAATCATTTCCGCCAGCCGCCGAAAGAACGTCGTCGCCCGCGAAACCGAACAGCCAGTCCCGAGAATCCGAACCGGTAATGGTGTCGCCAGCCGTCGCCGATCCGTAGATCCGTTCGATGTTGATAAGCGTATCGCCCTGAGCAAGATCACCTGAACCGACGCCGCCGATCAGGTCGATGGTCACGCCCGTCGCGGACTTACGGTAATCGACGATATCGCGGCCCGTGCCGCCATCGTAAGCGTCTGCGCCGTCGAAGGTGTAGAACCTGTCAAATCCCGCGCCGCCGAAGACCACGTCGTCGCCATCGCCGTCCATAATTTCATCGTCGCCGTCGCCGCCGTCGATGAAATCATTTCCGTTGCCGCCGCCGATAAAGTCATGCCCGCCGCCGCCGTTGAGAATGTCATCCCCGTTCCAGCCGTGGATCAGCTCTCGCGCGTTGCTGCCGTGGATCGTGTCGCCGCCGAGGTTGGTTCCGTGGATACGTTCGACATTGTTGACGCTGTCGCCCTGCGCCCAGCCGCCCGCACTGGTCCGGCCATCCATATAGACGGTGACGACACCGCTGGAGCCGCGATAATCCACGGTATCGACGCCTGCCTCGCCGTCGATGAAATCGGCCCCCTGATCTGCGGTCACATAGTCATCGCCGCCGCCGCCCGAGATTGTGTCGTCGCCCTGATCACCGGTCAGTGTGTCATTACCGTCGCCGCCGTCGAGGTTGTCGTCGCCGCTGCCGCCGCCGAGGTGATCCCTGCCGCCGCCGCCCGATAGAAAGTCGTTTCCGCCAAGACCGTAAAGCTGTTCGTCGCCCGAATTGGTTCCCGAGATTGTGTCGCCGAAATCACGCGATCCGAATACACGTTCGATGCTGTTATAGGTATCGCCCTCGGCAAAACCGCCAAGCCCGAGATTGGCTTCGAGATCGACTGATACAGCGGCGTGCGAATTCTCGTAACGGGCGTCATCCCGGCCTTCGCCGCCATCGAAGAAGTCCGCGCCGAGGTCGCCCATAAGCCTGTCGTTGCCTTCGCCGCCCTCGAGCGTGTCATCGCCGACGGGCATCAGGGAAATGCTGTCGAGCAGCGCGCCAATGCCGTCGTTCTGGCCGTCCGCCTCGCGGAAGACGAAGGTCGAACTGGTTGTTGCCGGCGTTACGTCGAGCGCGATCGTTTCCCACATGGCCGATGCAGGGGTGACGGTTGCGATTACGACGCCATCGAGCACAACTTCGATATCCGAGGTCGATCCGTCGGCCCCCGGCTGACGCGCAACCGCAAAGCTGAGACGATAGGTCTGACCGGCCTCGGTCGTGACGGTTTGTGCGATTGCTTCGGCATTTTCGGACGCATCGCGCGCGTCCATCTGCATGTAGATATAGCCGTCATTCGCGGCCTTGCCCTCGTGGCCGGATTGCCAGAAGGTCATGGATTGGCTGAGATCCCAGCCTTCGACCTCGACTTCGAGCGCCGTCTGGGCTTGCGCGACAGCGACCGTTTCAAAGCCGCCATTGATGAAGAGGTTGCCGGTGTCACCGTTAAGGATATCGTCTCCGGCTCCGCCGATCACCGTATCATCGCCGCCGCCACCGTAACCGGTGTCGTTGCCGTCGCCGCCATCGATAAGGTCGTTGCCCAGCCCGCCATTGAGGACGTCATCCCCTGCGCGCCCGTTTAGCGTGTCTGCGCCGCCCCGTCCCAAAAGCACGTCGCCTGCTGCCGATCCGAGCAGGGTATCGTCATGCTCGCTTGCGTCGATGATCTCGATATCGGTGAGGGTGTCGCCCTCCGCCTCGCCGCCCGAACCGGTTCCGGCGGCGAGGTCAATCGTGACCGCCGATGCCGATTGGGTATAAAGCGCCGTGTCGATGCCCGCGCCGCCGTCTAGATGGTCTGCGCCTGCGCTGCCGATCAGGTCGTCATTTCCGCCGCCCGCCAAGATCGTATCGTCGCCCAGCATGCCGTTAAAGACTTCACCGGCTGCGCCGCCGGTGAACGTATCGCCGAATGCCGAGCCGTAGAGTTTTTCGATGCTGATGAGCGTGTCGCCCTCGGCACTGCCGCCCAGTCCGGTTCCGGCGGCAAGATCGACCGTCACCGCCGCGGCAGACTCGCCGTAATGTACGGTGTCACGGGCCGCACCGCCGTCCAGAATGTCTGCGCCGGTTCCGCCGTCGAGGTAGTCCTCGTCATCGCCGCCGAGAAGCGTGTCGTCGCCGCCCATGCCGTACAGCTTGTCTTCGCGGTCGGAGCCGATAAGGGTATCGCCGTAATTCAGCGATCCGATAATCCGTTCGACGCTGTCATAGCTGTCGCCTTCGGCAGAGCCGCCCGTGCCTGCGCCCGTCGCCAGATTAACCGCGACGCCTTGCCAGGAATGCCGGTAGTCAACAGTATCAAAGCCGTCGTCACCGGCATGCGAGTCCTGTCCGGCGCCGCCGACAAACCAGTCATCACGCTCGCCGCCGACAAGCGTGTCATCGCCCGCGCCGGAGTCGAAATAATCTTCGCCCCGGTTACCGGTGATCGTATCATCGCCCGACGTGCCGAGGTGCACCTCCATCAGGTCTTTGATCGGGACGATGTGCGTGACGGTCTCGAGGATCGCGCCGTATGCCGCCTCGACCCCGACTTCGTAGGAGAGCGCGCTTTCAAAGTCCGGCGCAGCGTCCGACCGCAGCGTGATCTGGCCGATACCTCCGATGATCAGGAAATCAAACTTCGATGCGTCCTTGCCCGTCAGCGTTACCGCATCGGGAGTGGTTTCGAAGGATACGGTTGCGACAAGTAATTGGCCGCCGATAAGCTCGGGAACCAGTTGGGATCGCGAAGTCTGAATGGTGGTCTGCATTGCCGTTCCCCGTCACCTCCGCACCAAAAGCAGTGCGGTATCGAGGCTTAAAATCGGGGTTTTGCGTTGTTCCGGTCTTAACAAACGGGGCAAACAGTCCGTTAACGCCGGCGGCATTCTGCGATTATTAACCCGATAATTACCGTGTTTGCCCGGAAAGCGCATTTTGCAAACTGATCTTTCGCATCATGCAAACCACCCGCCGCACCGGTGTCGCGAAGTGCAATTCCGTACACAGGACAGTGCAGACAGAATGAGCGAAATAATACGCGCGGCGGCGGCGATATTTGTTGGGTGGGGTGATGATATCCTGCAAGGTCCACGTCAAATCGCAGTCTTCTTAAAATCGGAGAGAACTGCCGATTGCCGTGTGTCGGGTTGAAGTCAGATGGTTAAATCCGCTGTTCGGGGGCAACGCGCACAAGCCAAGCGCGACCTGAATGGACGGGCGGAGACGGTCACGGGCCTTTGCGGGGTGATTGTGCATTGACCAGCATTCAGCGCGACGTAAGTCCGCGCTCATCGCCTAAGATTGACATGATTGGTGAGTATCGGGGGCGAGCCGGACCGAGCTCCATCATCGGCAAAACTTTACAGAATTAACGATCGTTGATTTGCAGGTGCGCTCGTCGTGCGGTCTTGGTCGCCTGCACCCCCCGATTGTGCGGGGTGCAGGATTATTATGTGTTGTTACGTCGGATCAGCGATTCCGGTGACGAAGGGAATGCGCTGTTCCTGAGGGATTACGCTTTGCCCTTGTAGATCTCGATCAGTTTGCCGAGCATTGCGAGGGCCTCGCCGCGTTCGCGCTGGAACGTGTTTCGCCCGATGATCGAGCCGTTGCCGCCACCGTCGCGGATCGCGCGGGCGTCATCATAAACGTCGTTCTCGCCCTTTTTCGAGCCGCCCGAGAAGACAACAAGGCGGCGACCGTTGAAGGATGATTTTACGACATCTGCAACGCGGTCTGCTTGGGTTTTGACGGCGATCTTTTCCGAC
>CALGNW010000019.1 GCA_937958345.1 uncultured Neomegalonema sp.
AGCGCCAGACCCAACAGCACCGATCCGGTCAGCAGCATGGCGATGGTATAGCTGTAAAGTTCACCGTCAAAGACGAACGGCAAAGTCAAGTTCGGCCCCATCCAGAACCGCCTGATTTCCAGCCCGATATAGAGCGCCGCCGCAAGGCTCGCCGCCGCACCAGCGCCGATGCGCAAGCGCGCGCCAAGATGGACGAACCGCCATGCCACGGCGCCAAGCACCAAGGCAGGCAACAGATAAGCCACCATGAGAGAGTCGACTATCGGCGGCCCGCTCACAATGCCGCTGAACAGCGGATTGCCGAACGTCATCGCCGCGCCCAGGATCAACGCGCCCACAGTGCCAAAGATTGCACCCAGCGCGAACCGAACATGCGCCAAGGGGCCGTCGGCTTTCACGCGGTAAAACTGCGCCGCCGCTGAGATCAGCCAGATCGTTGCGAACAGCGACAGCGACCAGTGCATCGCGGGATCGCTCTCGTTCAGCGCGCGGAACAGCAGCACGCATAGGAAGATTCCGCCAAGGCTCCATATCGCGGACTCGGCCACGATCATCGCGCGTATCCGTGCCCGATGCTGCAACGCGGCCCATGCAACACCGATCAAGGCCATCGTGCCGAGAAATCCGATGCACACATCCAGCAGGCTCACACCGACTGCCCAGTCCAAGCCGGGGTCGATCACCAGACGATAGCTGCACAGCATGATGCCGAGCTGCACGAACCAATTGACCGGGCGGATATTGAACTTGCGGTCCAGCCATGCGCCAGAGGCAGCCACGCTCGCAAAGCCCAGCGTTAAGGCCGTCTCGGTCAGAACAATCGACATGGCAAAAGCGATCATGTTCAGCGCCGCGAGCGCGAAGAGGGCTGGTTGAAGGCGGCTTGTCGTCCTTGAGACGCGCAAGGCTTGTTCGGCCAAGACCGTCATCAAAACCGCGATGCCGATGACATGCGCCGCCCACTGGATCGGGCTGAGATGGATCAGCGGTTGCCAGTACAGCGCGATAAGAACTGCTGTTGCCGGGGCAAAGACTGCTGCACCCGCCGCCCAATAGAGGGCATGGCGCGCATTGCGCAAACTGCGCCACCCGGCCATCGCCGAAATACCGATACCAAAGGCGACCAGTCCGGAAACCGTGCGCGGCGTTGTTTCGCCAATATCCAGATTCAGCGGCGCGGCAAACCCGCTCGCCACACTGAGCGAGAACAATCCTTGCAAACCGATCACGGCCAGCATGGCCGCAGCGACCGGGATCGCCAGATCATCCAGCACCGCGGTCCGGTTCAGCCAGTATCCGAGCGCAAACAGTGCGGCACTTAGAACCACCAGCGCACTCCAGAAACCAATTGCGCTCGGCAGAGAAACCAGCACGGCAACAACCGCGAGCGAGCAAAGACCCGCCGCTGCGAGCCGCGTTGGAAATTCCGGCCATACACTATGGTTATAAATCCACTCAAAGCTCATCGCGCCGCTAAATGCGGGCCGTGATTGCAGCGACGGTATACAGATTGCGCCCACGGCGGTCAGGGCGGCGAAGGCCAGAAAATGCTCTGACCCCGACCCGGTCCAAACCAGCGCCGCACCGGTATAGGGAATGATTAACGCCAGCGACGAGACCCAAGCAGACCGTTTTACCGCGTCGACAATCAGGCCAATCGTGCCGATCAATGCGAAATAATAGAACAGCCATGTGATGTTTTCGCTCGTACCATCGCTGACGATAAACGGCGCAGCCACCGCGCCGGTCAGGCCGATGACGGTCAGAAAGGGTCCGTACAGCCACCCGAGAACGACCGACAATCCGGCCAGTCCGACCAACCCGATGAACGCGGCCTCCTTGCCGATCAGGCCGTACATCTGCTGGGCGGCCAGCACGGCGGAAAACAGCGTGACAATACCCGCTCCTGCAAAGGTGGAGGGCAAAAATGCTGCGGTTCCCTCCTCGTCGCTGGTCCGCCGTCTGATCCACTCGCCGAACCCGATCAGGCCCGCGCCTAAGGCGAGCGCGCAAAGCACGCGGTTGCGCGGCGACAGAATACCGTTCTCAATGCCGTACTGGACGAGGAATATACCCGCCATCGCCAACGACAGAGCCGCCACGGCGATAAACCAGTTTTCCGATACCCATTTGCTGAACCGTCCGAAATTCGCGGCATCGAAAACATAGGATTTCGGCGGTGTTTGGGGGGCAGCGGGAAGAGGGGGCGGCTTGGCCACCTTTGCCATGGCGGCTTTCCGTCCGGCATCGGTCCGCGTGTTGGCTTGCGCCGTCTCTGCGGTTCTCGGTATCCGCGATGGCGAGACCGCTGTTCCGACAGCCCCAGCCGAGCGCAGCCGGTTAATTTCGCCGCCAAGTTCCTCCACCTTGCGCCGCAGGGCGACGTGACTGAAGGCCAGCCAGATCACCACGACCGGCACTGCGATCAGAACAAGTACAACCAGACCGAACAAAGCTTCCATGGCGTGATTCCCGACGGCATGTCCGGCACGATCTGCCTGAGCGTCCAAGATATCATACAGGAAAATGAACAGCGTTCAATAAAAATATGAACGGTGTTCATGTTTCTGACAAATCGATTCGCTTATCTAAGTTAGTAGAGGACAGATTAAGTCGGTCAGATATCAAAATAAGACATCTTGATGTTAAGAACATCAAGTC
>CALGNW010000020.1 GCA_937958345.1 uncultured Neomegalonema sp.
CCGCGCACTGGTGATGATATGCGCCACGCGAACTGGTGCCGCAGCAGACGCATTTCCCCCGTTATTCATGGCAGCTCCCGAAACCGATTTCATGTTTCATCGGTTCAGCCTTCGCGAATGGTAATGTCGTCAACTTGATCGGTCCCAAAGCTGTTCGCCGACCTTGGTAATGCAAGCTTGCGCGCGGGTCCATTAGGATCGTAACTAAGTCATTGAATGGAAGAGTGGCTATGTGTTTGGAGTTGTGTGTAAGTTGATTTAATCGCGCCAAAATAGCAATTATGATTTTTAGGAGTTATGGCGGTGATGAGAGGTGGCTCGGTTTGTTTGAACAGAAACCGCTGTTTAGTTAAGTGGATTTCCGGCTTAGCTATGCCGCCGCCGGGATTGGCGTCAGCGCATTGAACTGACTGCCTTGATCGGTGTTGAAGATTTCAGGCTTGCCGTACCGTGCCAGAGATTCTTCCAAAGCTTGACGCAGAAGGCCGTCTCCATCGTGATCGACAAACGCCAGGCCAAAACTTTCCGGCTGAACGCGGGGAGAGTTAGGGGCGGCGCTTGACGGGGCCGGTTTGAGGGCGGCGCGGAGATGTGCGCTATAACTCGCCCTGCTGGTCGGGGCTGCCGCAGATTTTTCTGTCGGCCTTTTTCGCGATTTTCCTGTCCTTATCGGCATAGGGAATCCGGTCGAGGACGGTTCGGATAACCGCAAGGCGGGCGCGGCGTTTGTCTTCGGAGCGGATCACGGTCCACGGCGCGAATTTGGTGTGCGTCTTTTCGAACATCCGCGTGCGGGCCTTGGTGTAGTCATTCCACTTGCCCAGCGCGGCGACGTCGATCGGGGAAATCTTCCAGTGCTTCAGCGGGTCGGCTTCGCGTTGCAAAAAGCGCCTCAGTTGTTCGGCGCGGCTGACGGTCAGCCAGATTTTGATGAAGATAACACCGTCCTCGACCAGCATTTTTTCGAAGTCGGGGGTCTGGTCGAAAAAGAGGTCGGTCTGCGCCCGCGTGCAAAACCCCATCACGGGTTCGACGCCGGCGCGGTTGTACCACGAGCGGTCGAACAGGGTCATCGCGCCCTCGGTCGGCAGGTGTTTGATATAGCGTTGGAAGTACCATTCGCCGCGTTCGCGGTCCGACGGTTTTCCGAGGGCGACGACATTGGCAACGCGCGGATTGAGATTGAGCGTCAGGCGTTTGATCGCACCGCCCTTACCGGCGGCGTCGCGGCCTTCGAAAATAATGACGACGCGCTTGTCGTTTTCAACGAGCCACCGCTGCATCTTGACCAGCTCGATCTGGCTGTCCTCGAGCGCGTCCTCGTATTTCCCGCGATCCATCCGCGTGTCATAGGGATAGTCGGGGTCGAGAATGTCGTTCTTGTCCGCCTTTTCGATGGCCTTGCGGATTGCCTTCGGGGCCTCCTCGTCAAAAAAGCGGCTGATCTCGCCGTCGAAGGGTTTGATGAAGTCGGTCATGGCGCTGTTCCGTTTCGGCTGGCGGGATGTGCGGCCAGCCTAGGGCCGTGCGCCGTTAGCGTCCAGTCAGGCCGTCGATGAAATCGGAAATCCTGAGATCGTGCCACGGTTGCAGGCCTTTGCCGTGAAAGCCGACATGGCCGCCGGAGTGCGGAATCTCGACCGTGATATTCGGCTGCGGCGTCAGGCCCAGATACGGCGCGACGGGAATCCACGGGTCATTCCGCGCATGAATAAGCAGCAGCGGCAGGCGGATTGCGCCGAGCTGATTCATCCCCGCCGTGCCATCGTAATATTCCTGCGCACCGGCAAAGCCGTTGAAGGGACCGGTCACGCGATTGTCAAAGGACCAGATGCTGTCCGCCGTACTGATCGCCCGGCGGATGGCGGGATCGTCCGCCTCGGGCCGCGCGAGGTAGGTGTCCTTCATCTCGGACAAAAGCGCATTCTGATAAATGCGGTTGCGGAATTGCATCAGCCGTCGCGATGCGCCAGCCGGATCAATCGGGGCCGAGACGGTTGCCGCCCCGATGACGCCCGCGCCATCCGGCACATGCGCCAGACCGTTCAGCAGGATGTTACCGCCCATCGAATAGCCGATGATGAAAACTCCGTGCCGCGTCCGCGCAGGGTCCAGCGCGTCCAGCACCGTGAGAATATCGGGCCAGCTTTTGCCGGAATATGTTCCGGCGCAGGTCGCCAGCGACGATCCGGCCCCGCGCAGGTTCATCCGCAGAACCGCGCGGCCCTGCCCGAGATGATGGCGGGCGGATTCGAGCATATACATGCTGTCCTCGTCGCCCGTCAGCCCGTGCAGCATAAAGACGAGCGGCTGCGGCGACGCGCTGTCGGGGCTGTGCAGTGTGCCGGTCAGAATGTCGCCGTCGGGCGTGGCCGCGCGGAAGGGTCCGGCGTGTCCCGGCAGGGGCCGCGCGCGATAGGCGAAGCGGTTGCGCAGGGTTTGCAGGTCGCCGCCCCACCACGGAAAGCGGGGACGGAAGGGCGCGGTCATTCGCCGATCTTCTGCACGTCGAATGGCGTGCTTTGATAGACCTCGTTCAACCAGTTGCCGAACAGCAGGTGCGCGTGGCTGCGCCAGCGGTTCTCCGGCTCGCGGGTCGGATCGTCGCCGGGGAAGTAGTTTTCCGGTACGCCGATGGGCGATCCCTTTTCGACATCGCGCCGGTATTCTTCGCCGAGCGAGGTGCTGTCATATTCGACATGATTGAACATATAGAGACGCCGCTTCGCCTCTTCGACCACCATGCAAAGCCCTGTCTCGGCGCCCTCCATCAGCACTTTGATGTCGCCATTTGCGGGCAGGTCCTCGCGGCGGACTTCGGTCCAGCGGGAGACAGGTATGGAAAAGTCGTCGGAAAAGCCGCGCAGGTAAGGCGAGGCCGGTGCGAGGTTGCGGTGGCGGAAGACGCCGAACGCCTTTGCGTCCAGCGTGTGTTTCGGGACGCCGTGGTAATGATAGAGCGCGGCCTGCGCGCCCCAGCAAACGGAAAAGAGCGAGTGAACATGGGTGTCGGCCCAATCGAAGATTGCCGACAGCTCGTCCCAATACGTGACCTCTTCGAACGGCATCAGCTCGATCGGTGCGCCGGTCACGATCAGGCCGTCATATTTCTGATCCTTCACCTCGTCCCACGGGCGGTAGAAGGACAGCATGTGGTCGAGCGAAGCGGTTTTCGGCGTGTGGCTGGACATCTTGATCAGGTCAAGCTCGACCTGAAGCGGGGTCGCCCCGACCAGCCGCGCAATCTGGGATTCTGTCCGCACCTTGTCGGGCATAAGGTTGAGCAACCCGACCCGCAGGGGCCGGATATCCTGAACGTCCGCCTCGTCCTCGGCCATCAGCATGACGCCCTCGCGCGCGAGGACTTTTGCAGCGGGCAGATTGGCGGGAATGCGGATCGGCATTGTGATCGGGCCTCGTTACTGTCGGGAGTGCTCGGTAGCGCACATCCGGGGCGCGGACAAGGCAGCGGCCATAACGCCGAGACGGCGATTCATAGTTCGGAAACCATAACCCGCTATGCCTGCGCCAAAGCGCCCGGTTGGGGCGTTGCCCAGCGGGTCCGGAAATCAATGCAATACCGTGCGCTCATTGTCGCCAAGCTTTCGCAGCCCGGGTTTTCGCGCGCGCTGGCGATTGTGCTTGCCGCCCTCGGCAGTGCGGCGGCTCTGTGGGCGATTTTGAGCGGCCCCGTGCAACCGATGCTGGCGCTGTCGGGCGCGTTGCTGGTGGTTGCGGGATGTGTGATCTGGACCGTTGCCGCCCATTCCGAGCGCCTGCGCGTCAAGGCGGAAGAACTGCACGCCAGTCAGGCGCGGTTGAATGAGCTGAGCCAGTTCCGTCAGCAGTTCCTCGGCAATATGAGCCACGAGTTCCGAACGCCGCTGAATGCTATTCAGGGATTTGCTCAGGCGATCCTGCACCGGCAGGAGGATATGTCGGACCAGCAAATCGCTGATTATGTGCGGATAATAGAGAAATCGGCCCGTGATCTGGGGGCGCTGACCGATAATGTGCTGGATCTGTCTAAGCTGGATGCCGAGCAGTTCCAACTGTCGCTGAGGGATGTCGATTTTACCCGTCTGATCTGCAACGCGGTGGGGCGGCACAGCGCCGAGGCGGGCGAGCGCAACATCAAATTGAATTGCCGGTCCGACGAGGACTGGATTGTGCGCAGTGATCCGCGCGGTATCCGCCGATGTATCAGCAGTCTGATCTCTAACGCGCTGAAGTTTTCGGAAGACGGTCAGGACATTGATGTTCGGGTCTATCGCCGGGGTCGGCGCAGCTTTGTCGTTGAGGTGAGCGATTCCGGTTGCGGGATTGCAGAGCAGGACCTTGCCACCATCTGGATGGTCTATGCGCGCTCGAGCATGACCAAAAAGACCAGCAGGATCGGCGCGGGGCTGGGGCTGGCGATCACACGGTCGATGATGGACGCGCATAACGGATTTATCGAAATCGACAGCGAGGTCGGGCGCGGCACAACCGTCCGGTTGTGCTTCCCCAACACCATGATCGTGAATCCCGACTACGCGGGGAATGCGCGCAAGGGAATCGCGATCGGCTAGGCCCGCGGGCTCTATTCGGGTTTTGCGGTTAGCATTTTGCCGAAATCAGTCCAAAAGGATTTGGCATCGGTATAGCCGGTGATGCGGCCAACCTCGCGGCCTTTTTCGACCAGCACAAATGTCGGTGTCGCGCGGACGGGCCGGATTTGCCGCAGATGCGCGGGGCGTTTGTCGAACAGATCGACGACGCGCAAAGGCGCGGCCTTTCCCTCGGCGGTCTCGGCGTAATATCTACCGACATCCGCCTTCCACTGCTCGCACCACAGGCAGCCGTCGAATTCGAACAGCACCAGTTCTGCCGCGCTGAGCGGGGTGGCGACAAGGGTGAGGCTGAGGGCTAGCGCGCGCATGGCGTCTTTTTAGCGCGAATAGGTTAAAGGGGCATAAGGACGCTGTTTGCCAGCATCAGCGCCCCGATCCCGGATAAAATGACGGCGATGACGTTCTTTGTCCAAAGGCCGACACCCAGCGCAACAAGGGCCGCGAGGATGCGCGCGGGGTCAACAGCGTCAACCGATCCGGCGGGAAAGACGATCACCGGCGCGATCAACGCGGGCAGGACGGTGACGGGGACGAAATCGAGCAGGCGTTTGACTCGGGGCGAGAAGGTCCGGCTCTGGCTCCATGCGAGGAAAGATAATCTGATGGCATAGGTCGCCGCGCCCAGCGCGATTGTGACGATCCAGAAGGCGGGGCGGTCAATCACGCGCGCGCCTCCGCCCAGTAACCGGCGGCAATCCCCAAGCCGGTCGCGGCCAACAGCCCGAGGTCGAGGGGCAGGTCGCGCAGGGCGAGCGCAGCGCCGCTGGCCACGATGGCGGCAAGCCATTTCGGTCGGCCCTTCAAAAACGGTACGACCATCGCAATAAAAATCATCGGCATCGCAAAATCGAGAGGCAGCGCGTCGGGGATGCGCGCGCCAAGGGCGTGGCCGATGCCGGTCGTCAGTTGCCAGACCAGAGCGGTAATGCCGCCCGCCGCCAGAAAAAAGACCATACGCGCACGCCAGTCTTCTTCGCGGGACTGAAAACGGGCGAGGGCGACGCCGAAGCTTTGGTCATGCACGACATACGCTGCGAAAAGCCGCGTGCGGGCAGGCATGCCCGAAAACCACGGGGCAAGCGCGGCGGAGTACATGCCGAAGCGCAGGTTGATGCAGATGCAGGTTGCCACAATCACGGCGACGGATGTCTGCTCGGTCAGCATTTGCACCGCCGCGAGTTGTGACGCGCCGCCGAGGACGATGACGGTCATTGCCAGCGTTTCGAACAGCGTCAGCCCCGCTTCGGCCATCACCGCGCCGCTGACCAATCCGAAGATGATGATTGCGGGCTGATAGGGCAGGGTTGCAAAGGTTCCCGCACGAAGTGTCGCCGTTTGGTTCACGATCATTGCGTCAAAGTTATCCGGCGTCTTGGGGCATGAGGGCATCGTCGAGTTCGGTCGCACGGCGATAGGCTTCGCGGTCTTTGACCTTTTCCCAATACGCCTCGAATGCCGGTTTGGTGTCGATGGATTTAAACTGCAAGCCCCAGCCGATCTGCATACCGACATAGACATCGGCGGCAGTGAAGGTGTCACCGGCGATATATTCCGACCCCGACACGGCCTGTTCGAGGGCGGCGCTGGCATCATCGTAGCTGCCATATCCCGCCATCATCTGTTTGCCCTCCGGCACCTGAAAACCCAGTGCGCGGTTGACGACAGCCTGTTCGAGAGGTCCGGCAGAGAAGAACAGCCAGCGGAAATACGCCCCGCGCTGATCCGGTGGCGGGGCGAGGCCTGCTCCGGGGAAGGCATCGGCGAGATAGGCGCAGATTGCCGCTGTTTCCGTCACAATCTGATCGCCGTGGGTGATGCAGGGGACTTTGCCCATCGGGTTTATGGCGAGGAAATCCGCACCCTTCATGGTGGTTCCGTAGTCCAGC
>CALGNW010000021.1 GCA_937958345.1 uncultured Neomegalonema sp.
TGAACGCGCTGCTCGAACAACTGCGACAGGGCGGCAAGGAATGAGCCTTGAAGAAGACCTGCTCGCACAGACCAACAACCTCCGCGCCTTCGCCCGCAGCCTTGTTTACGATCAGGCCCGCGCCGACGATCTGGTGCAGGAGACGATCCTGAAGGCATGGAGCAATCTCGACAGCTTTAAGGTCGGGACCAACATGCGCGCATGGCTGTTCACAATCCTGCGCAACACGTTCTATTCCGAACTCCGAAAGCACCGGCGCGAGGTCGAAGATATCGAGGGCCGGTATGCGGCTCAGGTTCCCGACAAACCGACGCAGCAGGGCATTCTCGACCTGCGCGATTTTAACGAGGCCTTCGCAACACTGCCCCCCGACCAGCGCGAGGCGCTTACCCTCGTCGGCGCATCGGGCTTTTCATATGAAGAGGCCGCCGCCGTCTGCGGCTGTGCCGTCGGAACGGTCAAAAGCCGGGTGAACCGCGCCCGTGCAAGACTGGTCGAGATACTGCACCGCGACGACGACGATGGCGACGGCAGCGGCAGCGGTGCGGAGGCGGAAATCCTCGCAGCCATGGGTCCCGGCGGCGGTTCGGGCGCGAAGGTCAAGTGAAGCCGCCGCGCCCGACCCGCGCCCTGTTCCCGCCCCTCGAGCGGTTGCTGGGAAAAATGAGCCTGCGGGTGCAGGTGGCGATCCTGCTGGCAGTTGCGATGCTGCCCGTCGGTGTCTTCGCCATCGCGCAGGGCATCACGAACTATTCCGAGACGAAAAAGCTCCGCCGCGAGGCGTTCACGGTCGAGGCAATCGAGGCCGGACAGAACGAACAGGCCGCCATTCGCGAGGCGTTCGGCATCCTGCGCGCGATCAACTCGCAGCTCGATGTCGATGGTCCGCTCGAAGATTGTCAGGCGGTAATGCGGGCGCTTGCCGCGGCGGATGATACCATTCCGTTTGTCGGCTTCATCGCCGAAGACGGGATTATGTCCTGCTCGTATCCGGTCGCGCCGCCGCGCGATTTCAGCGGCGCGAGCGGCTTCAACGCCTTTCTGGCCGATCCGCGCCGCTCGGTAACAGCACGCGAAAAGGGCGAGGTCAGCGGCCAGCAGGTCATCGTTCTCAGCGAACCGGTGAAGCGCGGCGACACACTGCGCGGCGCACTCAGCATTTCGATTTCAAGCCGTTATCTGAATTGGGTTGCCCGCAAGAAAGACCTGGCCCCCGGCGCACGCTTTGCCATCGTCACGAGCGAGGGCGTCGGCGTCACCCAAAGCAAGTTCGGTACGGATTTTGACTGGCTGCCCGGCCCGGCCCAACTCAGAACCATCCTGCCGGGGCCCGAGCGTATTCTCGAAATGCGCTCCCATGACGGTGAAACCCGCGTCTTCGCCATCGCCCCGCTGTTTAAGAACGACATTTTTGCCATCTCAAGCTGGCCGGGAGAGATCGTTCCCGCCGCCCTCGGCTGGCAGAACTTCCTGATTGTGCTTTTGCCGGTTCTGATGTGGACGCTGGCCGTCACGGTCGCCTATTTCGCGGTCGATCAACTGGCGTTGCGTCACATCCTCTATCTCGACCGCCTCGTCACGGCCTACGGGCGCAGTGGCCGCGCCCTGCGCGCCCACGGCATGCGCAACGCTCCGGCGGAAATCGCCAAGCTCGGATCGAGCTTTGATCAGATGGCCGCCGAGATCGAAACCCGCGAAACCGCGTTGATGCAATCGGTCGAGGAGAAAGACGGCCTGCTGCGCGAGGTCAATCACAGGGTTAAAAATAACCTGCAAATGATCTCCAGCCTGATGAGCCTGCAAATCCGCGATGCCGTGACCGCCCATGAAAAGCACGGGCTGGAGCGCCTTCAGGAGCGCATCCACGGGCTGGCACTGGTTCACCAGAAAATCTACGAATCCGAAAACACCAATGCCGTTCGTATGGACCTGCTGATCGGAGAGATTGCCGAGCATCTGATCGGCGGCAGCGTGCGGGACCGCAGCGCCGTAAAGCTGACCACCGATATGGATGCGGTTACCTTCGAACCCGAAAGCGCCGTGCCCCTGATCCTGTTCGTGACCGAGGCCATCGTCAACACGCTCAAACATGCCCTCAATCACGTTGACAGCGGCACACTGGATATTTCGCTCAAGGATACGGACGCCGCCCTGACCCTCGGTATCCGCAACAGCCTGCATCCCGGCGCGGTTCCGGCGCAGGAGCGCGCGGAAACACCGCGCGGCATCGGGCAAAAGCTTATCGACGGCTTTGCCCGCCAACTGCGCGGGACCGTTCAGCGCACCGAAACCGAACACGCCTTCCTGATTGAACTGACCATCCCGAAAGACACCGCCGCTTAGAGCGTTTTCCTTGTCATCGCGCTTTGGGTGCAGGGCGGGCGAGGCCGGTGGTCTGGCCAAGCTGTCCGACGACGATTGCGTCAGCAGCGCTGATCCGCGCCAGAGCGGTGTCGGGATCGTACTTCATAATGCCCCGTCCAGTCTCCTCCGCTCACGGGAGAAGACATAGACCATCGTGCGGTGAAGGCGAAACCGGGGTCACGGGGAATTGAGGGGGGGCGCGTCTAACAACAATACTTCTTGAAAAAATGGGAGATGCGTAGCATCGACACGCGCCGACCGCCCCCAGGCGCCGCGCGGCACCGCCTCGGTCGGCACTTCGTTCTATTGGGTGAGGGTGCGCTTCAGTCGAAGGAGGCCCCGCATCTTTGTGCGGGGCAGCGTTACGTTGCCGCCCGTGCCACGGCCAATAATCCATCCACATCCATATGCGCCTCTACATGGGCGGCTAGGGCGTCGAGGGTGGCTTCCACTTCTGGGCCGTAGCGGGCTGTGCCTGTGCCGCCTAGGGTTTGCAGGAAGCGTTGGCGGTAGGTGTCTTGGGTGAAGAGGCCGTGCAGGTAGGTTCCCTGCACTGTGCCGTCCGCCGATTGTGCGCCTTCGGGGTCGCCGTTCACTGTGAACAGCGGTCGCGCGCGGGCGGGGCCGGTGGTCTGGCCGATGTGGATTTCATAGCCCGAGACCGGCTCGCCCGATTTCAGATCGGTGGCGGTGACTTGGGTGAGGGATTTTTGCGGCGTCATCTCGGTTTCGACGTCCAGCAGGCCAAGGCCCTCGGAGGTTCCTGCCGCGCCCTCGATGCCTTGGGGGTCGTGGATCGCGCGGCCCAGCATTTGATAGCCGCCGCACAGGCCCAAAACGCGGCCTCCGCGCCGGTGGTGCGCGATCAGGTCGATATCCCAGCCTTGGGCGCGCAGATAGGCGAGGTCGCCGCGTGTTGACTTGCTGCCGGGGATGATGACCAGATCGGCGTCGCCGGGGATGGCTTGGCCGGGGGAGAGCATGAGGGCGGTGACGTTTGGTTCGGCGCTGAGCGGGTCGAGGTCGTCGAAGTTTGCTATGCGCGAAAGCTGGAGGCAGACGATTTTCAGAGTTTTGCCCGAGTCCGGCGCGGCTTTTCCCTCTTGGGTTAAGGGTTTTGCGCCGATATCTGACGAGTCTTCCGCCGGGAGTTTATAGGCGTCGGCAAACCAAGGCACGACGCCAAA
>CALGNW010000022.1 GCA_937958345.1 uncultured Neomegalonema sp.
GCAAAACTCTTGAACGGCACGAATCGCCGAGGGAAATCTCTTGAATTAAATCGGGACCCCGCGCCGGATCGGTTGCGAACCTCCCGTCGCCGCAGGTTTTAAACCTGCTGAATCATTCTCGCGGCGTTCAGGTTGTCCCGGGTGAAGCGAGGACCGGAATCGCAAAGCATCCGGACGCCCGGATACAAATCCTGCCACACTGGGATTATCGACGGCTATAAATAGTTTGCACATTCATTCGGCGTGAAGATGTGGAGAGCGTCTGGGTGACGATTGTTGCGGCTAGAAAATCCAATCACTCATGAGACGGTCTAAACAAAATACTTTGTCGCTCAGATCGTCGAGATCGGATTGAAGCTGCCCGAGGTCACTCCATTCGCCCGCGAGCGTTCGTCGTTCTATCGATTTTCAACCCGCTTACCCGCTCGCCATTCGAGCATCCGGGCGTTGCTGACAAGATCGTTGCAGGCGTCAGCGAAATTAACCAGTTCCGTGGATGCTTGATCCGAACCATTGTTTCTGCTGCGCTCATATAAATCGTCGATCCGCTGCAACTTAGTGGGAGTTCCCTCGATGAGTTGAGTGGCGAGCACGCGATATGTCGCAAGATCGAGGCGCTCAAGCGCAAACGCGAAGTACTTATAGTGTTCCAAAAGAGTAATACCCTCGCGGGCATACTTTTCCCTCGCGGCGGCGTCCTCTAGGTTTTCCGCCAACCACTGACGCTGCAAAGCACACTGCGCTCCTTGGTCGATATGATGCTGCAATCCAGCCGTCTTCTCTGTCTCAGGGACGGCATCGTTCGAGAGCAACTCGATGATTCGCTCGGCGTAAATATCGGTTATTTCTCTTTGAACGTCACTCCTGAGGTGGGTTGCTTCCGAAAAGTCACTTTGGGCGAAGACAGGTTAGTTAAGCCATCTAATTAACGTGATGGTTTTGCACCCCCAAAAACCCTCAGGATGAGTCGTCCGAAATCGCCCTGCGCGACGCGCGATCTGATCGGGTGATCCTGAAAATCAATCCGTATACGTCATGTTAACCTCTGCCCGTGCGTGCAGGTGCAGAGTTCTCCCGTTTCGTTCGCCTTACGGAACACGTTAGATGAAGGCTTTCCTGTAATGTATTCAAGACTCAACACTTTTTCTGTTTGAAAATCTTAAAAAAGTCTTGCGCAAAACCGTTTGATTCGCATATCGTTTGTTGTGTAGCCGGTCGGGATTGTCTCGGACGGCAGCGAAATCGCCGAAGTAAACCAACAAAAGCCTATCGAGCAACGGGCTTCGGCACAGGCAATTTAGAGGAGCAGGTTCATGTCAAAAATGGCATGGGAGCGCGCGGCTGGTTCAGCTGCTAGACTCGCAACAGTATCGGTTATCGCGGCCTTCGCAGCGACCACCTCCGTCGCGGCCAATTCGGCTGCCCCAGTAAAAGCACCCACCAACGCACAGGGCGCGAAAGTTCCGGCTTCTTACGGCCAGACGACGCCGCGCACGACATGGGGCCAGCCTCAGTTCGGCGCGCCGCAGTTCGGCGCCCCTGCTTTTGGTCAGCCACAGCATTTCGGCGCTCCTCAGTTCGGCGCACCGCAATTCGGCGCGCCTCAGTTTGCTCCGCAGTTCGGTGCACCCCAGTTCGGCCAGTCCCCGCTCGGACGTCCGCAGATCGCGCCTGCTACAACGTCGACATTCGACGGCACTGCCGCGCCCGCCGGAACCGCACCGCAGTTTCCTGCGCGCACTGTCTACGGCCAGCCGCCGATGCAGCAGCAGCCACAGTTCGGCCAGCGTCTGCCGATCTTTGCGAACACGCAGGCCAACGGCATCACCTACGGTCCGCCAAGCTATACCAAGCCGAAAGACTTCGATCCGAAAATGGCATCATCTTCGCCCTTCCCGGCAAGCTGGGGTCAGGCGGGCTGGGGTCAGCAACAGCTGCCGCAACAGCCGCAGTTTCAGGGCCGCATCCCTGCGCCAAGCCTTGCAGGCGCGCCTGTATACGGCGGCCAGTGGGGTCAGCGCGTTGCACCGGCTTCGGCTTCGCAGTTCGCACCGGCTGAACCAACCTACGCACCGGCAGAGCCTCTGCGCCCGAACTACGCAACTGCTCCTGCCCCTGCGCAGCAGTTCGCACCGGCACAGCCTGCCTACGCACCGGCACAGCAAAGCTATGCGCCTGCTGCACCGGCAACCTACGAATCGGTTGACGTGACACCGGCTGCGCCTGCGATGATCGAGGCGGCTCCGGCTCCTGCATCGACGCAGACCTACACGTACCCGATGGCCACCTCGACCTCGACGCCCGCATATGTCGGTCAGTCGACGCAGATCGGTGAAACCTACGCACCGGCAACCTCGGCCAGCCCGCTTGAAGTTGTCATCGGCCAGTCCGGTCAAATCACGAACGGCTTCGAGGCTGCACCGACGACCTACGAACAGGCTCCGGCATACCAGCCTGCTCCGGCTTACCAGCAGGCTCCGGCCTATGATACGTCGGCTGCACCGGCCTACCAGACCGAGGCTCCGGTCTACGAATCGCAGGCTTCGGCCTACGAGGCGCAGGCAGGCGGCTACGAGATGACCACGACCGAGGCTCCTGTTTATCAGGCTGCGACCAGCTACAGCACCCCAGGCTATGAGGGCGTCACCGCTGCACCGGCATACGAACAGGCTCCGGCCTACGAAACCGCAACCTCCGCACCGGCCTACGGCCTGTCGGGCAGCTACGGTTCGTCCTCGTTCTCCAGCGGCAACGGCCACTTCGTTCAGGTCGGCGCATTCCGCAACGTCGCCCGTGCCGAGCGCCTCGTGCGCAAACTTCAGGGTGCAGGCGAGCAGCCGATCGTTACGCAGGCAACGGTTCGCGGCAAGCTCTACCACCGTGTTCGCGTCCCGGCGATGGACAAGCGCGACGCAGCAAACGTCCAGAGCCGCATCCGCGGCCTTGGTTACTACGAAGCCCGCATGGTTCGCGGCTAAGCCATCAATCTGGCCAATTAAAACCAATCGGAGCGGTGGGGTTCTCCCACCCGCCCGCTCCCACCTCCAACGCCGCGCCTACAGCGCGGCGTTTTCTATTTCAGCGTCGCGAAATGAAAACCACGCGCTTCCCACATCAGCGTCAGAGAAGGGAATGGCGGAGAAAAATCATCGGGAGCAAAGAAAACTCTTCACCAAATGCACCGCGCGCTTCTTCCCACCGCGCGCGCGAAGACCCATCTGGCCCATATAGAGCGCAGGAAGGGCGGATGAGATTGCTCAATCGTCTGTAACCGGCCTTTGGCTCACGCTCTCACCATCCCCGCGATACCGGGCCACCCGCTTCAGCGCATTCCGGCAGATCAGAACGTGGAACGGCATCACCACCTTCAGATACGCACGCCCCGCGAAATTATGCGGATGCACCCAAGTCGCCATGAACACCGCGCCCTTATCCGAGATGACCGACACCCGAAAGTTGAGGTGCTTGTCGTCAAATCCCGCGATCAGCTCACGAACGGTTTCAGTCTCGACGGGAAATATGCCGACTTTATCGACATTTGGCGGCGGGCGATTGGTCAGGCCGAAGGGCGCAGTAACAATCTGCCGGATCACGAGCAGAAACTTTGCCCAGCCCGGAAACCGGGTGATGACTTCGGCGGCAGTGCGCGGCGGTAAATCGGACGACACACGGTAACAATCGAGGAAATCCCCGTCTTTTTTGAACCCGTGCAGCAAACTGAACGCGGGAAGCCGAACCTCCGAAACCTCGATCTGTGTCATATCCTCTTTCACACTGCCCTCACGATACTAGACTTATGGTTGTACAGCAGAGCCAATCAGCCCGTCATAGCACTTCTCCTTGCCCGAGGCAGTGCCCCCCGTGAAGCGCCTTGTCACAGGATCGGGATATCCAAACGCTTTGCCATCGCGGGCCTCGCCGCGCTATGAAGCCACGAAGTTGACGCGAAGCTCTGATGACATCGCCCGCGACCATCACCCAAGGATACGCCCGTTATGATCCGCACTGCCTTACTCGCCCTGTTTGCTGCGATCCTCGCCATCGCACCGGCCCGCGCACAGCAAATCGACACCGCTGCGACCAGCGCAATTCTGCTGGATATGAGTTCGGGCGCTGTTTTGATGAGCAAGGACCCCGACAAGCGCATCCCCCCCGCGTCGATGTCCAAACTGATGACCGTGTACATGGTGTTCGAGGCTCTGTCCGAAGGCCGCCTCAAGCTGGATGACGAATTCGTCGTCAGCGAAAAGGCATGGCGCATGGGCGGCTCGAAAATGTTCGTCAAGGTCAACACGCGGATCACGGTCGAAAACCTGTTGCGCGGCATTATCGTGCAATCGGGCAATGACGCCTGCGTCGTCGTCGCCGAGGGCATGGCCGGAACCGAGGCGGCATTTGCCCGTAAAATGACCGAAAAGGCCCGCGAACTGGGCCTCAAGCACTCCAGTTTCGAGAACGCGACCGGACTGCCCGGCGAAAACCATCTGATGAGCGTCGGCGATCTGGCCAAGCTGGCCACCATCATCATCGAACGCTTTCCTGAATATTACGGCATCTACAGCCAGCGCCAGTTCACGTGGGAGGGCATCGAACAGCGCAACCGCAACCCTCTGCTCCGCACCGATATGGGCGCGGACGGCGTAAAAACCGGATATACCGAAGAGGCCGGATACTGCATCGTCGGTTCTGCGGTTCAGAATGAACGCCGTCTGGTTCTGGTGGTTGCCGGTCTGCCGTCGGCGCAGGCACGGGCGGTCGAGGCCGAGCGCATTCTCAAATGGGGCTTCCGCGAATTCGAGACCACAAAACTGCTGGCTGCGGGGGCCGAGGTTGGCCGCGCCGATGTCTGGATCGGGGCCGAGTCCGATGTCCCGCTTGTGGTCCGCGAGCCGATCGTCGTGACCACCGCCTTCGGGCGCGGCGAGGAAACCACGGCCAAAATCCAGTACGAAGGGCCGGTCCCCGCACCGATTGAAAAGGGACAACGCATCGCAACGCTGCTGATCACAGCCCCCGATGTTGAACCGATTGCCGTGCCGCTGGTTGCGGGGGCCGACGTGGCCAAGGGCGGTTTCAGCAAAAAACTGATGAGTGCCGCCGGACAATGGGTCACCAAGGGCATCGACGCGGCGCTCGGCAGCAAAAAAACCGCCGGCGAATGAGCTTCATCACCATCGAGGGCGGTGAAGGAACCGGAAAATCCACGCTGATACGCGGTCTGGCCGAGGCGCTGGAGCGCAGAGGTCAGAGGGTCATTCTCACCCGTGAGCCCGGAGGGACCACCGGGGCAGAAGAAATTCGAAATCTTCTGGTTAAAGGAGATGTCGACCGTTGGAGCCCGACCACCGAGCTGCTGTTAATCAACGCGGCACGACGTGATCACGTAGAGCGCATGATCCGTCCGGCCCTCGCCGATGGCATTATTGTGCTTTGTGATAGATACGCAGACTCGTCGATCGTATACCAAGGTATGAGCGGCGTTAGCGTTGATCTTATTTTGAACTTGCACGACTCGGTGATCGGCCTGTCGCCAAACCAAACGCTTATCCTGGATGCACCACCAGAGATTGGTTTGCGCCGAGCTGCGGAACGGGGTGGCGATGATCGCTTTGAGTCGATGAGCCTTCAATTTCACCATGACGTCAGGCAAGGATTTTTGGATATCGCCAAAACCCAGCCCGAACGCTGCACGGTCATTGACAGTACACAATCAAAAGACAGCGTCTTAGCCGAGGCTCTCTCCGTTATCACCAAATGACCTGTATCAACGACAACTCTATCCCGGATGAGATAAGCGCCGACCGAGGCGGTGTGGAACGCGCCGCCTGGGGGCGGTCGGCGCGTGTCGGGGCTACGCCCCTCCCATCTCCCAAGATTGAGACCCGCTGCGCGTGTCATTCAGCACCACAACCATGACCGAACCGCACACCACCCCCCGCCTCCATGGTCAGGCCCCCGCCGGGCAAACCTTTCTCGACGCCTTCAACGCCGGACGCATGCCCCACGCATGGCTGCTCGCCGGTCCCGAAGGCACGGGCAAGGCCACCTTCGCGCATCTGGCGGCCCGCGCCATTCTCAGCGGCGAACCCTCCCTCAAGCACGACGCAAACATCCCCGCGCACCGGCGGATTGCGGACGGCAATGAAACCGCGCTCACCCTCCTGACCCGCAGCATCAACGAGAAAACCGGCAAGCTGCGCAGCAACATCCCGGTCGAAGCCGTTCGCGCCCTGAAGCGCGCGCTCACCTTTGCCCCGACCGAGGGCGGATGGCGCGTCGTCATCGTAGACCCGGCTGAGGATATGAACCCCTCCGCCGCCAACGCCCTGCTAAAGGTCCTCGAAGAACCGCCCGCGCGCGTCGTCTTTTTCCTCGTCACGCACACGCCGCGCCGCTTGCTGCCGACCATTTTGTCCCGCTGCCGCCGTCTCGATTTCGGCGCGCTGGAGGACAGCGACCTTTCCGCCGCCTACGAGGATGCAACCGGCGAACCGCCGCGCGACAGCGTTATTGCCGCCGCGCGCGGGTCGGTCGGTGCGGCTCTGTCCCTTGCGGCGCAGGACGGCAATGCCTTGCAGGATGCGATTCAAAGCGTCCTCGCCCCGCTGCCCGCGCAAATTGACAGGGTCGCCCTGCACGCACTCGCCGATACCGCTGCCGCCTCGGGAAAAGACGATGCCTTTCGCACGGCGACCAAGCTGATCGCGGACATGACCGCGCGCATGGCAACCTGCGCCGCCGGTGCGGATGCCCCGCCTGCGGGATACGAGCGCCTCGCCCCCCTCGCGGCCTCCCGGACTGCGCCGCATTGGGCCGAAGCGAGCGCCCGTATCGCCGCGCTGGCCGAGCGGACGCTTGCGCTGAACCTTGACCGCCGCCAAGCCTTGCTGGATATGGTCGGAACAATAGAAAAGGTGGCGAAGGGGGCCGCGTAGAATGTTGGTCGACAGCCATTGCCATCTGGATTTTCCCGACTTCGACGAAACCCGCGACGATGTCGTCGCCCGCGCGGTTGCAAACGGCGTGACGCGCATGGTGACCATCTGCACCCGCCCCTCGCAGGAACCCGCAATCCGCGCCATCGCGGAAAAATACGAACCGGTCTATTACGCCGCCGGTGCGCATCCGCTGAATGTGGGCGAAGAACCTGTCACGACCGTCGATGCTCTGGTGGCAATGACCGCGCATCCAAAGATGGTCGGCATTGGCGAAACCGGCCTCGATTATCACTATGATAAATGGCCGCCCGAGCTTCAGAAACAAAGCTTTCGTCTGCACATCGATGCGGCGCGCGAAACCGGCCTGCCGCTGATCATCCATTCGCGCAACGCCGACACCGATATGATCGCGATGCTGCGCGAGGGATATGCCAACGGCGCGTATCCCTGCGTGATGCACTGTTTTTCCTCGACCCGCGAACTGGCCGAGGCCGCGCTCGATATGGGGTTTTATCTCTCCATGTCCGGCGTCGTCACCTTCAAGAACGCCCAGGAGCTGCGCGATATTTTCAGGGATGCGCCGCTCGATAAAATCCTTGTGGAGACAGACGCGCCTTATCTGGCTCCGGTTCCCAAACGCGGCAAGCGTAACGAGCCAGCCTATGTTGCTCATACCGCCGCAATGGGTGCGGAAATCTTTGGGCAGAGCACAGCCGACTTCGCCGCCAAAACCACCGATAACTTTCACACCTTGTTTTCGAAAGTTCCCCGCGCAGAGGCATCCGCATGACCCTGCGCATCACCATTCTCGGCTGCGGGTCGTCGGGCGGTGTGCCGCGCGTTGGCGGCCCC
>CALGNW010000023.1 GCA_937958345.1 uncultured Neomegalonema sp.
GCAGCAGCGAAGGCCGCCAAGGCTGTTACAAACAGTTTTATCCTTCAGGATCGCCGTCGGAACGACAGTTCGGATGCGATCCGTGTCGGATTTACCGCCTCCAAAAAGGTCGGAAACGCCGTGGCCCGTAACAGGGCGAAAAGGCGTATGCGGGCGCTTGCGCGCGAGATAATCTCGGAAAAAGGCCGCAACGGCCATGACTACGTGCTGATCGCCCGCAGGGACGCGACCACGGAATTTTCGCATGATGTTCTGCGCGCCGATCTGATCCGCGCGCTGGAACGTGTTGAAAAGCCGCGCAAAAGATGATCCGGCGTACCACCGTCTTTGTGCTCAAGTGCCCCCTGCACCTTTACCGCTATGCGATTTCTCCTATGATTGCATCAAACTGCCGGTTTCAACCGACATGCTCCGCCTATGCCATCGAGGCGCTGGAGAAACACGGTCCTTTTCGCGGTGTCGGGCTGGCATTTCGTCGCGTCATGCGGTGCAGACCGGGCGGCAAGAGCGGTTTTGACCCTGTTCCCAGCGCAAAAGACCTGTAAAACCCTTGACCTATCGCGCACAGACCGCTTGAACCGTCGCGGCGGGCAGGCATCGTCTTTCCGCAGAGATTTCCCATACTTCGGAGCCAATGAATGGGCGACCAGAAAAACCTGATTCTCGCTGCCGTGCTGAGTTTTCTCGTCATCGGATTGTGGGAAGTCTTCGTAATCGGACCACAGCGCGAAGAAGTGCGGATAGCCAACGAAATACAGGCTGCGCGCCAAGCCGCCGATCCGACTTCAGCAGATGCGTCGATGCCCGGCGGTATCGTGACACCGGCGACGCAGGTTGTCCTATCGCGCGATGACGCACTCGCCAAAAGCGAACGCGTGATTATCGACAGCCCCAGCGTCGACGGTTCGATCTCGCTGATCGGTGGCCGGCTCGACGATCTGAACCTGAAAGATTACCGCGTTACCATCGAAGAGGGTTCGCCCGAGGTCACGTTGCTGTCGCCGACAAACGGGCCGACGCCGTACTATTCGGTCTTCGGCTGGGCAGGCGCGAATGCGGGCGAGTTACCCGGATTGAAAACGCCGTGGAAGCTGGTCGAGGGCAACACCCTGACCGTCGGCGCGCCGGTCACGCTGGAATGGACCAATGACAAGGGTATTACGTTCCGCAAAACCTATGAGATCGACGACGATTACCTTTTTACGGTGACTCAGGAAGTCACGAACGCGCTGGACGACACGCTGACACTGCGTCCCTATGGGATTATCGCACGCCACGGCGAACCTGAGACGCTGGGCATGTACCTGTTGCACGAGGGCGCGATTGGCGCGTTTGACGGCATCACCGAGGAAATGGATTACGACGAGTTTGCGGATGCGCCGTTCGAGCGCGCCGAGAACGCCAACCTGAAAAAGGTCGATGTCGCGTCGAACGGCTATATCGGGTTTACCGACAAATACTGGATGACCGCGCTGATCCCTGAACCGGGCACGGGGTTTACCGCCGCCTATAAGGTCGGCATTACCGGCGAAGCGGTTTACCAGACCGACGTGCGCCTGAACGCGCTGTCGGTTCCTGCCGGTGAAACCGCAAGTGCCAAAGTGTATTTCTTTGCCGGCGCAAAACGCGGCGAGTTGTTGAAGGAATACGAGGAAAAGCTGGGCATTGATCGCCTTTACGACGCGATCGACTGGGGATGGTTCTATTTCCTGACCAAGCCTTTCTTCTGGCTGTTGAGCAATATCAACAAGGTCGTCGGGAACTTTGGCGTTGCGATTATTCTGCTGACGGTTTTGGTCAAGGCGGTGATGTTCCCGCTGGCGTATAAGTCTTACGTCTCGATGGGGCGGATGAAAAAGCTTCAGCCTGAAACCGAGAAAATCCGCGAGAAGCACAAGGAAGATCCGCAAGCGATGCAGCGCGCGATGATGGCGCTGTATAAAAAGGAAAAGGTGAACCCGGCGGCGGGGTGCTTACCGATCCTGTTGCAAATTCCGGTGTTTTTCTCGCTGTATAAGGTGCTGTTCGTCACCATCGAGATGCGTCACGCACCGTTCTTTGGCTGGATCAAAGACCTTTCTGCACCCGACCCGACCAGTATATTCACCGGATTTGGGTTATTCGATTGGGGGCCGCCTGCGTTCTTGCTGATCGGGATTTGGCCCATCATCATGGGCATCACGATGTGGATGCAGATGCAGTTGAACCCGGCCCCGCCGGACCCAATCCAGAAGAAAATCTTTGCGTGGATGCCGATTTTGTTCACGTTCCTGCTTGGCTCGTTCCCGGCTGGCCTCGTGATCTATTGGACCGCCAACAACGTCCTGACGATCATCCAGCAAGCGACGATCATGAAATCGCAAGGCGCGAAGATCGAGTTGTTCGACAATATGAAGGGCTTGTTCAGCCGCAAGAAGGCCGAGTAGTGCCGGGGCGCGGACCCGATCCGGGCGACCGCGCTCCACTCCCTGACGCACCCAGCGTCGGGTTTTTGCGTCCCTTTGCCGGGGGGCGCGCGAATGTCGAGATTGGCGAATACACCTATTTCGACTCGCCCGAAGACCCGAGCCGGTTCTTTGACGAGAACGTCCTCTACCATTTCGATTTCATCGGCGACCGGCTGATCATAGGCCGGTTCTGCGCTATCGCTATGGGCGTGCGGTTCGTGATGAACGGCGCGACACACGCCATGACAGGGTTCTCGACTTACCCGTTCAACGTCTTCGGCAACGG
>CALGNW010000024.1 GCA_937958345.1 uncultured Neomegalonema sp.
GCTGATTTCATTCAAAAAACTTCTGTCTCCGGCGATGTCTGCCATTTTAATATCCACGGTTTAACGCCCGGCTCCTCTCGTTCTTTCATCAAGAAGCTTCCGCTGTCTCACGTCGAGATTTGCGAGAATGGTACTCCGAGACCTGTCGAAGAGACCGATCTTCTCGAACAAAATAGCGCAGGTAACTCTTAGAGGCGCGTAGTGCCACGCCAAAGTAGGCACAGAAGCAGGCGCACCATGGGACTTTTCTAAAAATATTATTTTAAAACAATGCCTTGACTGGAGTTTGTGGTGGAGGGGGCTGGATTCGAACCAGCGTATCGTTACCGAGACGGAGTTACAGTCCGTTGCATTTGACCACTCTGCCACCCCTCCACGGGATACGCCGAAGCGTCTAGTCTTGCAGAGTGCTGGCGGTTTAGGCGAAGGTCCGTGAGGCGTCAAGATCAAAGCCGCGGAAAAACACCCCGTCCGACGCTTCCTTGCGCGTTGACGCGACCCCGCCTAAGAGAACGGCATGAAAAAACCCCATCGCCCCCGCGACAACTGGCAGGATCGCTTTGATAGCGGCCGTTATTGGATGTTCGGCATTCATGCGGTCCGCGCCGCCCTGCTGAACCAGAACCGCAAGAAACATAAGCTGATCGTTACGCTGAACGCCCAGAACCAACTGGAAGAGGCGATTGCTGCAAGCGGCGTTACCCCCGAATTGTGCGATGCGCGCAAGTTTTCAGCGCCGCTCGACAGTAATTCGGTTCATCAGGGTGTTGCGCTGGAAACCGAAGGGTTGGAATGGGGCAGCCCGACCGACGTGTGCAAGGCAGAAGAGGGCGCGGTGGCGCTGGTGCTTGATCGTGTCAGCGATCCGCACAATGTCGGCGCGATCTTGCGGACTGCGGAAGTGTTCGGCGCAAAGGCGGTGATTGCACCGTTTCGCCACTCCGCGCCGGAAACGGGTGCGCTGGGGAAGGCGGCGAGCGGGGCGCTGGAGCGTCAGCCCTATCTGCGCGTGCGCAATATCGCGACGGAAATGGTCGCGCTGCAAGAGCTTGGCTACGTGATGATCGGGCTGGACGGCGAAGCGCCGTTATCGCTGGGGGATGCGATGCAGGCGGCGAAGGGGTCGCCCATCGGGATCGTTCTGGGGGCCGAGGGGCCGGGCTTGCGCGAGAAAACCCGCGATACCTGTGATGCGCTGGCGGCGATTCCGTCGCAGACAAGCTTTGCCTCGTTGAACGTATCGAACGCCGCAGCGGTGGCGCTGTACGCAAGTCGGGCGTAAGGGCGCAGGTTTCCGTCCGAGGCTCTTTACGCGGGTCTGTAACGGGACTGCGTCGTTATCCGTTCAGAACCGGTTTCAGGTCCAGTGCTGCCGCGAGCGATGCCAGTCGCCGTTCGACCGGACCGTTCAGCAACTCGCGTTGTGATTTTTCCACCGACAGCGTCAGGGTCGCCTCGTCCCGCGTCAGCTTTGTTCGCTCTAAGATATGCGGCGTCGCCCCGCTGAGCATTGCGCCGAGGCGGATTGTGCGGCCCACGGCCTCGGCCTGCAGGCGCTGCTCGGTCGTCAACAGCTCTGCTGCGGGTTCCGAACGCAGGGCGTTTTTTGCGCCTTTGTAGCGGTAAGCAAGAGCCACCGCGAGGAAGACGCGCTCGTTATGCGTGAGGCCGCCGAGATTTGCTTGAGTTGCGGTGAGAAAGCATGCTTTTGCGCGATAATCAGGGTGCGTGCGCCAGTTTACATCGGCCAGCAGGCACGCCGCGACCAGCAGGCGTTCAGGGATTTCGGGATGGGCGGGGGCAAGCCAGGCGCAGAGTTCTTCGCCAAAGCCCGGAAAGCGCGACAACGTGCGTTCCATAAAGGCGGCTGATTGGGTCAGAGGGTCACTGGCGCGCAGGCGTTTTGACAGGTTTTCATACAGCACCCCTTCACGCAGACCGTAGGCGGAAATTGTCACCACTTCGGGCGCGCAAAATGAGATGAGATTTTGCAGAACCTGCGCCGTCAGCGGCGCGTTGGTGATGCGTGTTTTTGTAAGACCGGCGCCGGCCAGTTCTTCCTCGCCCGCCTTGCGCACCCACGCCGCCGTTTGCAGCGCCTCTTCGGGGGTCATCTCGTAGCCCTGAAGAACCTGCAAGGGATAGCCGCGCCGCTGCATGTCCAAGGCGGCAAAAGCCCGCCATCCGCCACCGACCAGTGCAATTCTGCCGCCGTGCTGTCCGTCCTCGGGCCAGCCCTCGTGCAGGTGGCCCTGAATATAGGCGTCGAGATCCTCGCCGCTGACACCCGTAGCCGAAAGCCGCAGGGGACCGAGGGGCGTTGTCTTGGCATCGCCGATCTTTCCGCCGGAAATCGTCGTCATCTCCATCGATGCGCCGCCAATGTCGACGACGAGCGTGTCGTTGCGCATTTCGCCAAGCAGCACGCCCATCGCGGCATAGCGACCCTCTTCAACGCCGCTGATCACCCGGACGTCCAGGCCGCACTTTTTTTGAATTTCCTCGGCAAACTCGGGACCGTCTGTTGCGTCACGCAGGGCAGCTGTGGCGACGACTTCGAGCGTTTCGACCTGCATGGCTTCGGCGAGGGCACGAAACCGTTTCAGTGCGCCAAGAGCGCGGGTTTTCCCCTCGGGGTATAACGCACCCGTCGCCTGAATTTCAGCACCCAGTGCGCAGGTTTCCTTTTCGTTGAAAAAATAGGCGGGGCTGCGGGTTCTGCCGTCGAAAACGACGAGGCGAACCGTGTGCGAGCCAATGTCGATAACCCCGAACCGGGAAAGGTCGTTGTCGCGCACGTCCGCCATAAACGTCCCCTGCATCATCGCCCTGAGCGAGATGAAATCCCTGTGCGCAGGGCTTTAGACCGCTAACGCACCATCTTGCAAGTAATTGGAATCGGGGAAAGAGTCAAAAAGGGCGCGACTGATGCGCGCCCTGAATTTTCGAGTGATCAGTCGTCGCGGTAAACGCGCTCCCGGCGCTCGTGTTTTTCCTGCGCTTCGATCGACATGGTAGCCGTGGGGCGGGCGATCAGGCGTTTTAGGCTGATCGGTTCGCCGGACACATCGCAATATCCGTAATCGCCGGTTTCGATGCGGCGCAGCGCCGAGTTGATTTTCGCAATGAGCTTGCGCTGGCGGTCACGGGTGCGCAGTTCCAGCGCGCGGTCCGCTTCCTCGGAGGCGCGATCAGCAATGTCCGGTACGGCGCGGGTTTCGTTTTGCAGTGCCTCTACCGTTCCCTGACTTTCGCGGAGCAGATCTTTTTTCCAGTCGTTGAGTTTTGCCGTGAAAAAAGTCCGCTGTTTTTCATTCATAAATTTTTCGGAATCGGACGGGATGTAATCTTCTTCGAGTTCAATCGTCGTGCTCATTTTCGTTCTCCCTAACGCGCCACTTATTTTTAATGGTGACGTCGATACAAAACACGAGCCGATTACAGGATCGTGTCAGGGCTGTCACTTCACAAATGATGTTTGCTATTGATAACAGGGGCTTGCATTGGTGCGATTTTGCAGGATGCGGCGCTTAGAGCACTGATTCCTTTTTTCAAGGTGTGCCAGATTTCATCAACGTTTTTGCGTGTTTGCGGATTGCGTCGATATCGGCTGCGCTTTTACGTTGAAGGTTGATCATCTGAAATTTCATGCGCGGGTTTGTCGCAAGGGCCGGTTCGTGCCGTGCGAGAAAGTCCCAGTACAGGGTTGTGAAGGGGCAAGCCTTGTCACCCGTCGATTGCTTGGGATCAAATCGGCAAGTCCGGCAATAATGACCCATGCGTCCGATATACGCGCCCGAGGCGCAATAGGGTTTTGTCCCCACAATCCCGCCGTCGCCGTGCTGGCTCATGCCCAGCATGTTCGGCATGGAAACCCAGTCGATGGCATCAAGATAGAGCGCCATGTGCCATTCATGGGCCTTAAAGGGATCAGTTCCGTGCAATTGCAGGTAGAGGCCCATGACCATGAGGCGTTCGATATGGTGCGCGTATCCGGTCTCAAGCAGTTTGCCGAGCGAGTCCCGCAGGCAGGCCATATCCGTCTCGCCGGTCCAAAAGAAATCCGGCACGTCATTGGTGGCATTCAGGCCGTTCATCTGAGCATAGGCGGGCATTTCCATCCAGTAGATGCCGCGCGTGAACTCGCGCCAGCCGATGATCTGGCGCACGAACCCCTCGACAGCGTTTAACGGCGCGCGGCCCTTTTGATAAGCGTCGATCGCGGCGTCGCAAACTTCGCGCGGGTTGAGCAGTTTCACGTTCATCACGGCGGAAATGCGAGAGTGATAGAGCGTCGACTCGCCCTCCCACATCGCGTCCTGCCAGCGGCCAAAATCCGGCAAGCGGTTGGCGATGAAATCATCCAGCGTGGCGAGCGCGTCCTCGCGGGTGACGGGTTCGTTAAAGTTATCAAGCGAACCTGGGGCATCGGGAAAACGCGCAGCGACCATGTCGATCACGTCTTGGGTGCGCCGGGTGGGATCAAAGGTCTCCCGGCGGGGGACGAGACCGGGGCCGTCCTTTTTGAAAACCTCGCGATTTTCTTTATCGTAGTTCCATTCGCCGCCGACCGGCTTTTTGCCGTCCATCAGATAGCCAGTTTCCTTGCGGATGTGGCGGTAGAAGTCCTCCATGATGAAGCGTTTGCGGCCCTCGCGGAATGCGGCGAATTCTGTGGGGGTGGTGATGAAATGGCTGTCCTCGACCACCTCGATTTCGGCAGTGCCGGTCAGGGCGGTGAGGACGCGGTAATCGCCGGGGCGGGTCATGCGGATTTCTGCGGGTGCATGGTCGGCGATGGCGCGTTTCAGCCCGTCCGCAAGCGCGTGCGGCGGGTCTTTCCCGTCTAATGCGTTGTAGAGGACGGGGTATCCGCGCGCGCGCAGGGCATCGCGAAAGCTGCGCATGGCGGCGAAGAAAAACACGAGGCGGCGTTTATGCTGCCAAATATAAGTGGCCTCGTCATACGCCTCGGTCATCAGTACCGCATCGCGGGCGGGATCAAACCCGTCAAAGGCGCTACTGTCTTCATCCAGCTGATCACCGCAGACGATAATCAGGCGGCGCAGCGGGTTAGGGATCGGCGGGCTCATCGCGTCTGCCCCGCGCGCGGCGGCATCGTTCCGAGCAGTATTTCACGTCGTCCCATACGTCCGCCCATTTCTTTCGCCAAGAAAACGGGCGGCCGCACGTGGCGCAATCCTTTGAAGGAAGATCGCCTTTTTTAACCGCCTTAGCGATTAGGACTCTTCTTCCATCAGCCCGGCCTTGGCAGCCGTTAGCAATTCTTCGGACTTGGCGCGCAGCTCGGCTTCGTCAATCTTTGCGCCGCGTTCAGCCGCATCGGCGAGGACTTTTTGGATCACATCGTCGTCGCCAGCCTCTTTCATATCCGCGCCGATCAGGGTGACGCC
>CALGNW010000025.1 GCA_937958345.1 uncultured Neomegalonema sp.
GGGTTTGCATTCGGCGTCGGGATCGACCGGATTGCGATGCTGAAATACGGTATTCCCGATCTGCGCGGGTTTTTTGAGAGCGACCTGCGCTGGCTGCGCCACTACGGATTCCGCGCGCTGGACGTGCCGACGCTGCATGGCGGATTAAGCACGTGATTGCAAATTCTTGGAAAAAGATAGCAGGGAAAGTTGAATTTGGGGCGATATTTGCCTCAATCGGCGTTGTTTTGATGAGCCTGGTTGCGTTTTATATTGAAAGCGAAGGCCGTGAGTTGGCGATCGAAAAATCGACGCAGCAAATAGCTGTGCGTGTCGTCGAGCAGAACATATCTAAAATCACGTCTGAAATTGAAGAATTTAGAGAGCTTGCGCGAAGTATTGACGTGGAAAAAATTGATGATTTTAAACTTGTTCGGGCGCTATCACAAATCGAAGAAAGAGTTGATAGTTTAGAGCGGACGCTAGATACTAAGCCACGCGAAATCATTGAAATTGTAAGCCTTCGTTCAAAAATAGATGATACGCGTGAAGACGCTGAGGCTACGCTCGCAGGTCTAAAACGGGAGATTGATCAGCTTTATGGTATCGTTGGGTGGTCTCTCGGTGCGCTGCTCATTTCATTACTAGGTTTAATTTTGGGTCGCGTTCTTTCGGGGCGGCAGCAGTGAACGCCAATATACTGCATATTGTAATCGCGAATGTTTATCTCCATATTTGATAGGCCGTGCAGTCTGGTACGGCTTGCACTGGAGACTACCGTGAACAAGCGTGATTTTTTGAAGACCTCGGCGGCACTTGCCGTTGCCCCCGCTATCCTCAGCCGTACCAAGATGGCGGCTGCCTCGGTCACTGACCGGCAGGCGATCCGCGCCGAGCGCAAAAAGATGGGCCCGACGCCTTCGTATATTTTCGATAGCGACCGGAACGCGATGACGTTCTACAAGGCCGATATCAACAGCTTTTCGACCTATGCTTATATGGCGGCCTGACCGCCCTGCGGCGACCCCGCGCATGTGCGTGCGGGTCGCACCTGTGACACTGCCCAAGCCATAATTCGTCCTGTATATGTGGAACTGCACTAACAGTTTCACGCTACGAGGTCGAAGATGTTTGACGGGATGACAGCCGAGTTGCTGGCGCGCATACAATTTGCGTTTACAGTCTCATTCCATATCGTGTTTCCCGCATTTTCGATCGGCCTCGCCAGCTATCTCGCGGTGCTGAACGGGTTGTGGCTGTGGACGAAGAACGAAATCTACCTTTCGCTTTTCAACTACTGGAAAAAGATCTTCGCGGTTGCCTTTGCGATGGGTGTCGTGTCGGGCATCGTGATGTCCTATCAGTTCGGGACGAACTGGAGCGTCTTTTCCGACAAGGCCGGACCGGTGATCGGGCCGCTGATGGCCTATGAAATCCTGTCTGCGTTTTTCCTCGAAGCCGGTTTCCTCGGCATCATGCTGTTCGGGCGCGAGCGGGTCGGACCCGGCCTGCATATGTTTGCGACCTTTATGGTCGCGTTCGGAACGGTGCTGTCCGCGACATGGATTTTGTCCGTCAATTCGTGGATGCACACGCCTGCCGGATTCAGCATGAACGAGGTCGGCCAGTTCGTGCCCGAGGATTGGTGGGCGATCGTCTTTAACCCGTCCTTCCCGTATCGCCTCGCGCATATGGTGCTGGCCGCCTATCTGACGACCGCGTTTGTTGTCGGGGGTGTCGGTGCGCTGCACCTGCTGCGCGACCGAACCAACATCGCCGCGCGCAAAATGTTTTCGATGGCGATGTGGATGGCGGTCGTTGTCACGCCGCTGCAAATTCTGGCAGGCGACCTGCACGGCCTCAACACGCTGGAACACCAGCCAGCCAAGCTGATGGCGATGGAGGGGCATTATGACAGTTATCCCGACGGCGCGCCGCTGATCCTGTTCGGTATCCCGAACGAGGCCGAGAAACGGATCGACTACAAAATTGAAAGCCCAAAGCTGTCGAGCCTGATCCTCAAGCACGACCTTAACGCACCGTTGGATGGGCTGGACACGATCCCGGACGACGAGGAGCCGCCCGTGGCCATCGTTTTCTGGAGCTTTCGCATCATGATCTCGATTGGCTTTGCGATGCTGGCCATCGGGGTCTGGAGCCTGTGGCGGCGCTGGAAGGGCGAGTTGTACGAGGCGACATGGCTGCACCGGACTATGGTGCTGATGGCGCCTTCGGGCTTTGTTGCGGTGCTGGCCGGATGGATCACGACCGAGGTGGGGCGTCAGCCGTATACCGTCTATGGCCTGATGAGGACGTCGGACTCGCTGGCGCCGATTGCCGCCCCCGCGGTTGCCGCATCGCTGACCGCGTTTATCGTCGTGTACTTTTTCGTCTTTGGTGCGGGCACGTTTTATCTGATGCGCATGATGGGCAAGACGCCGGGCGGAATTGACGTAAAAATGGGTCTGAACAAAGGACCGATCCGCACCGCCGGCATCACGCCCGTGCAGCAGTTGAATTCTGGCGTCGTGGCGGGAGAGTAAGAGCATGGCTTTTGATCTGGCGTTTATCTGGGCGGGTATCATCGCGTTTGCGGTGCTGGTCTATGTGATCCTTGACGGGTTTGATCTCGGCATCGGTATCCTGTTCCCGTTTCTGAAATCCGAGGGCGAGCGTGATCTGGCGATGAACTCGGTCGCCCCCGTCTGGGATGGCAACGAGACGTGGCTGGTGATGGGGGGCGGTGGTTTGTTTGCCGTGTTCCCGCTGGTTTATGCCACCGTCCTGCCCGCGCTTTATGTGCCGATTACCGCGATGCTGCTCGCGCTGGTGTTTCGCGGCGTTGCCTTTGAATACCGCTGGCGGACCGAGCGTTGGAAATGGGTTTGGAATCTTGCATTCTTTGGCGGTTCGCTGATTGCGGCGCTGATGCAGGGGATTGCGCTGGGCGCGCTGGTGCAGGGAATCGAGATCGAGAACCGCGCTTATGCAGGCGGTTGGTGGGATTGGCTGACGCCGTTTTCCGTGCTGACCGGCGTGAGTGTCGCTGTTGGTTACACGCTGTTGGGGGCGACGTGGCTGAACCTGAAAATCGAGGGCGAGTTTCAGGAGCGTATGCGCAAGGCATCGTTCGGGTTGGCGATTGGAACGCTGGCCCTGATCGGCGGTGTCAGCCTGATAACCCCGTTCCTTGATCCCGTGTATTTCGCGCGCTGGTTTTCGTGGCCGCAGATGCTTTTTACCGGCATCGTGCCGGTTCTGGTGGCCTTTGCCACATACATGCTGTTCACCGGCCTGCGCGACAAGCACGAAATGACGCCTTTTCTTGCGGCGATCTCGCTGTTCGTGCTGGGGTTTGCCGGTATCGGTATCAGCTTTTATCCCTATATCGTGCCGCCTTCGCTGACGATATGGGAGGCCGCGGCGCCTGACAGCAGTCTTGAGTTCGCATTGGTCGGAACGGTGGTTCTGATCCCGATGATCCTCGTTTACACGGCCTATGCCTATTACGTCTTTCGCGGCAAGGTCCGGCCCGAGCACGGGTATCACTGATGCAACGCACGACACTGAGCAAGCTGGCGTGGTTTGTCGGATTGTGGCTGGCGAGCGTTGCGGCGCTGGGGGTTGTGGCCTGGGTGATTAAATCAGCGATCATGTGAGCCTTTGCGTCAGGCGGCAGATGGGTTAAGTCCTGCGCGAAGATAGACGCAGGCGGACCATACCGATGAAATTCACGCTCTCCTGGCTCAAGACGCATCTCGACACCGACGCCGGTGTCGATGACATAGCAGCGGCATTGACGGACCTTGGCCTTGAGGTCGAGGGGGTTGAGAACCCTGCCGATACGCTGGGCGCGTTTCGCATTTGCCGGGTGATCGAAGCGGGGCCGCATCCCGATGCCGACCGTCTGCGCGTTTGCCGCGTCGAGGCGTGGCTGAACGGTCCTGATAATCCCTCCGAAGAAATTCAGGTCGTCTGCGGCGCACCGAACGCGCGCACGGGGCTGGTGGGTGTGTTCGCCCCTGCCGGTACGCATGTGCCCGGCACGGGCGTTGACCTGAAGCCGGGTGTTATACGCGGCGTCGAGTCAAACGGGATGCTGTGTTCCGAGCGCGAGCTGATGCTGTCCGATGACCATGACGGTATTATCGACCTGCCCGAGGACGCCCCGATGGGCGTGCGGTTCATCGACTACAAAGACCTCAATGATCCTGTGATCGACATTGCGATCACCCCGAACCGGCCCGATGCGCTGGGTGTGCGCGGGGTTGCGCGTGACCTTGCCGCGCGGGGTATCGGCACGCTAAAGCCCGCGCCGGTTAAAGAGATTGCCGGTACGTTTGCGTCCCCGATTGGCGTGACATTGCAGGATGATGTGAAGGACAAGGCCTGTCCGCTGTTCATCGGGCGCTATATTCGCGGTGTCAAAAACGGGCCGTCGCCGGAGTGGCTGCAAAACCAGATCCGCGCCATCGGCCTGCGCCCGATTAATGCGCTGGTCGATATGACGAACTTTATGACGTATGACCGCGCGCGGCCCCTCCACGTTTTCGATGCGGATAAAGTGACGGGCGACATTCATGTCCGGCTGTCGAAATCCGGCGAAAAGCTGCTCGCGCTTGACGGTAAAGAATACACATTCGACGACGCCATGACTCTGATCTGCGATGATGCCGGGCCGGAAGGCATCGGCGGTGTGATGGGCGGCGAGGTTTCCGGCTGTACCGAGGAGACGGTGAATGTCTTTATCGAAAGCGCGTATTTCGATCCGGTGCGCACCGCCACCACGGGCCGCAAGCTGAAAATCAACTCGGATGCGCGCTATCGGTTCGAGCGCGGTATAGACCCTGAATTTGCGCGTGAGGGGATGGAGCTGGCCACCAAAATGGTCCTCGATATGTGCGGCGGCGAGCCTTCGGAGCCGGTGATTGCGGGCGCTGCACCGGAGACGGCGCGCAGTTTCGATTTGCGGGCGGACCGTGTGCGGACGCTGGTCGGCATGGAGATCGACGTGGCCGAGCAAACGCGCATTTTGACGGCGCTGGGCTTTGGTGTGACGGCGGGCGATCCGATGAGTGTCGCGGTTCCGCCGTGGCGTCCCGATGTAAACGGCGAGGCGGATCTGGTTGAAGAGATTGCGCGGGTAGCCTCGCTGACCAATCTGAAATCCCAGCCGCTGGCACGGTCTGATACCGGCGCGCTGAAACGCAGTATGACGCCGATGCAGCGCCGCGTTGCGACCGCGCGGCGGGCGCTGGCGGCGCAGGGTATGAACGAGTGCGTGACCTATACTTTTGTGGCGGGCAAAGACGCCGCGTTGTTCGGCGGCGGGTCGGATGCGCTGAAGCTCGAAAACCCGATCTCGTCGGAAATGTCGGATATGCGGCCCAATCCGTTACCCGGATTGCTGGCGGCGGCGGCGCGTAATCAGGCACAGGGGTTCAAAGACCTTGCGCTGTTCGAGGTTGGTGCGGCCTTTCACGGGGCGGAGCCGGGCGAGGAAGCGATTGTTGCCGCCGGTATCCGCGTCGGTCACGCGAGCGGGCGCGATTGGACGACGGCACGGCGCGGCCTCGATTTCTTTGATGCCAAGGCGGATGTCGAGGCGATCCTGACGGCGCTGGGCGCGCCGGTAGACCGTTTGCAGACGGATCGTTCAGCCGCCGGATTCTTTCATCCCGGACGGTCGGCGGCGCTGAAACTTGGACCGAAGGTGACGATTGCCGAAGTGGGCGAATTGCACCCGAATGCGATCAAGGGCATGGACATTGACGGACCTGCGGTTGCGTTTCTGATCCATCTGGCCGCAATCCCCTTCCCGAAAGCCAAAACCAAGGCACGGCCCGCACTGACCCTGAACAACCTGCAAGCGGTCGAACGCGATTTCGCCTTTGTCGTTGATGCCCGATTGGAAGCGGAAGACATCCGCAAGGCGGCGCGTTCCGCAGACAAGGCGCTGATCGAAGATGTTCGGGTTTTTGACGTGTTCGACGGGCCAAAGGCCGCGACCCAACTGGGCGAGGGTAAAAAGTCCGTCGCGGTCGCGGTTCGGCTGCAACCAAAGGACGCGACTCTGAAGGACGAGGATATCGAGGCGCTGGCGGCGAAAGTGGTCGCATCGGTTGAGAAGGCGACGGGCGGAACCCTGCGGGGTTGACGGCCCGGACCGCCAAGTTTCTGTAATCGCGCCCATTTACTATGATCGGGAAATGATGCGTTGCAATTCGCTGCGTTTCGCTGGATTGCGTGCGGCTTGTTCGCGAATGAGCGCGACGTATAGGGGGACATCATCATGGGTATGATTTCAGAATTCAAAGACTTCGCCGTTAAAGGCAACATGCTCGACATGGCCGTCGGTATCATCATCGGCGGTGCATTCGGGACGATCATCTCGTCGCTGGTCGGTGACGTGATTATGCCTGTCGTCGGCTTTTTCTCCGGCGGTTTGGATTTCTCGCAGCTGTCTTATAATCTGGGTGCCGGCGCTGACGGCGAACCGGTTGCGGTGAAATACGGCTTGTTCATCAATGCTTTGATCGCATTTTTGATCGTCGCTTTTGTGCTGTTTATGATCATCAAAGCGGTGAACAAAGCCAAAGAAGCCGCCGGTCAGGTTGACGCGGAAGCCGAAACCCCGCGTCAGGAAGTTCTTCTCGAAGAAATCCGCGACGCGCTGAAGCGCAGCTAAAAGGCACTGCGGAGCGCGCCAATCAGCGGCGCGCTCTGAAATAACATCGTCAGGCTGAGGCCGACGCCCGCTGTGACAGTCGCGATTGTACCCGGATCAAGGTCAAACATGACCGCACCGCCGAACACCGCGAGCGTGCCGAGCGTGAGAGACAGGCCCAGCGCCGCATCGGAATGGCGTTTCCGGCGGGCGGGGGTCTTCTTTTTCTTTGCCTTCACGGTACTTGCCGCAAAACATTTGAGCGGTTTCGCCGCCGTCAGCGCCTGCGCGGGCGTGCAGCGGAAAAATTCGCGCCGCTTTGATAAACGGTACTGACCCAAGGCGGCGTGCAGGTCGGATTCCGCCTTGTTTATATTTCCGACTTCGCGGCTCCACTTGAGAGTAAACGGCGTCGGCACACCGGTTGATGAGCTGATTTCCGCTGCACGTTCCTGTGGATCGCGGCTGGTTTTCCCGATTTTGACCAGCCCAGGTATCGACTCGTTTGTCAGGCAATACACATATCCGTGCATAGAATTCTCCCCCGTCCGCTGTTGGACGAAGTATGTCTTTCGGGCGTTCAGATCCGGTTAAAGTCAAGTCAAACGGCGCTCAAAACGGCAACTATACTTTTAGGTGCGGCTTGACTTACATTTAATCGTCAAAGGATATTGGTTTCGTGGAAAACGTCTTTTTCTTGGCTTTATTCTCGTTATATCGTTCCTGAGGAAACATCGAGGCGGCATCGGATGAGAGCATTAATCGCTTGTGCGTTGGTGACATTGAGTGCGGGCTGGCCCGCCTTTGCCGGTGAGCGGATGATGTATGTTTCGGGCGATGGCCTGAATGTGCGTTATTGCGCGGCATCAAACTGTTGTATCGCGGAGCGACTGAGCCTGAACGATCCGGTTTCGGTGATGGAACGGGACGGGGACTGGGCGCGGATATCCGTTTTCCACGACGTCAATATCACCGGAAAAACCTGCAAAAAGCCCGAACCTGATCGCATCGCGCACTGGGTATCGCTGGATTATCTGACCGACCGGCTGCCCGACGGCATAGACCCGAACACGTGGTACGGTGTGCTGTCCGATCGCCGTATCCGCGGCATTCCCCGTGTCGGGGATTACGGGCTGACCCGCAGCGAGCTTGAGGTGGTGCGCCGCTATGCTGCGGCTTTGCTGTTGAACGGCGAGTGCAAAGGGATCGACGCGGGCAACAAAAGCGTCAGCCGCGAGGGGACGTTCTATGTCGCGTGCGAAGGTGAGGGCAAAAAGCGGTATTTCACCGCTGCGGACCTCGAAAGCTGAGGCGCGAACGGCTCATCCGGCGTCACCCTCTCGACATATGACCCAACTATCGCCATCTAATTCAGGTGATCTCGGAGAAACCGAGAAACCGGAGCGCATGAAATGCACACCCGATCTGTATTTGCCGCCGTCATAGCCGCAAGCCTGTCCGCCCCGGCGGCGCAGGCCGATACCAACAGTCTGCCCGAAACCCTGCGCGAGTTGGAGCGTCAGGCCGAAGATTTGCTCGGCCCCGAGGCGCGGGCGGCGGTCGAATCTCTGTTGCCGATGATTGAAACGTTAATGCAGCGTTTACCTATGCTGATTGACAACCTACCGCAGTATGAACTGCCGGAAGTCATGCCGAACGGTGACATTATTATTCGCCGCAAACGCAAGCTGCCGAAGATTAATCCCGACGCCCCGCCTTTGCCGAAAGACGGCATCAAAACGTGAGTGAACACATATGACCGCTGCCCTGACCACTGACGCCGCGCTGGGCGACCTGCCCAGTTGGAACCTTGCAGACCTCTATCCTGCCCCGGATGCACCCGAGTTAGAGGCGGCGTTCGTCGAGGCGAAAACGAAAGCCGACAGTCTGGCGGCGGATTACGAGGGCAAGCTGGCGTCGCTGTCTGGGGCGGAGATGGCGGCGGCCATCCGCCGCTATGAGGAACTGTCCGAGATTATGGGGCGGATTATGTCCTATGCGGGACTGCTCTATCAGCAGGACACGTCGGACGCTGCGTCGGGTCAGTTTTACGGAAACTGTCAGGGCCGCGTGACGGATATTTCGACGCCGACGGTATTTTTCTCGCTTGAGATGAACAAGATCGACGACGCGACGCTGGAAAAGCAGATTGCCGATAGTGCGGAACTGGCACGGTATAAGCCGTGGATCGAGCGGCTGCGCTCGTTCCGCCCCTATCAGTTGTCGGACGAGCTTGAGAAGTTTTTGCATGACCAGAGCGTCGTTGGATCGACCGCTTGGGTGCGGCTTTATGATGATCACCTCGCGGGCCTGCGCTTTGACATTGGCGGCGAGGCGATGCCGCTGGAATCGGCGTTGAACCAGCTTTCGGATGTCGACCGGAGCAAACGCGAGGCCGCCGCGCATGAACTGGCGAAGGTCTTCGAGGCTAACCTGCCGATCTTTACCCGC
>CALGNW010000026.1 GCA_937958345.1 uncultured Neomegalonema sp.
GCTGCGCAGCGCATGGGCTTCTCCATCACGAATATCTTATACTAAGCATAGACGCAGAGATTGGGCGAGGAAATGGCAGAGAAAACACTGTTCTGTTTTGGCTACGGATTTTCGGCCCGCTGTTTGGCGGAACGCTTGCAGGGCAAGGGGTGGCGCATCACCACAACTGCCCGCGCACCGGAAAAGGTCGCCGCCCTGCGCGCCAAAGGCATCGACGCGCATCTCTGGCCCCTCCCCTCGTTGGCTGAGGTCTGGGAAGGCCCGGTTCATGTGCTGGTTTCAGCCGCACCTGACAAAGACGGCGACCCCATCCTCGCCCAGCACCGTGCAGAATTCATCGCCCTTGCCGACCGGATTGAATGGCTCGGCTATCTGTCGACCACAGCAGTTTACGGCGACCGGGATGGCGGCGAGGTGGATGAGACCAGCGACCTGCGCCCAGCCAGCGCACGCGGCGCGCGGCGGGTAGAGGCCGAGAAAGAATGGCTCGCCCTCGCCCCGGCCATCCCCGCGCATGTTTTCAGACTGGCGGGCATTTACGGCCCCGGTCGCGGCCCGCTGGAAAAAGTGCGCGCGCCCGACGCAAAGCGGGTCATCAAGGCGGGGCAGGTCTTTGGCCGCACCCATATCGAAGACATTGCCACGGTGTGCGAGGCGTCGATGGCCCGTCCCAATCCCGGCTCGGCCTATAACGTCACCGATGATCTGACCTGTCCGCCGCAAGAGGTGCTGGAATATGCCGCCGATCTGCTTGGCATCCCGCATCCGCCCGAAGTTGATTTCGAGACCGCCGAAATGTCGGCGATGGCGCGCAGCTTTTATGGCGAGAACAAGCGGGTTCTGAACGATAAGATCAAATCCGAACTCGGCGTCACCCTGCGCTATCCGACCTATCGCGAAGGGCTGAAAGCGGACCTCGATTCCCAATCCTGATCTCTGCCGGACACACCGGTCCCTGACCCGGAACAGGGCCATCCCACGCGCAAAATCCGATAAAAATCTAAGAGGGCGCCAGCGACGGGGGCCTGTCGAACCACGCCATCATGTGACACTCGTAAAGGATCACATCGACTGCATGCGTCCTGTTCTGCCGATACCCCGGCGGAAATCCGGCGCGCATCGGACCATACCGGCCCGGCCCCGGCGGGGCCTTGTCGCGCCGCGCCATCATGCGAAGCAAGCGCATCGCCTGCGCGTCCAAATCCTGCAACGCACGATACAGCGCCTGCATCCGGCGGCACAGACGCAGTGCGTCATCGGGATGGCGCGCGGGCTTTGCCGGAACCGCCGCTTCACCGCCACCGGGATAGGGACTGTCGAAATCCAGAATACGCGGCGGCGGCCCGCGCCGGATACGGCGGCTTTGATCCGCCAATTCGGGAAAAAACTTGCGGCGGTCGAACAACCAGAAAGACGGCGCAACCGTGCCGGATTTCCGTCCCGCCGTCCCCGCCCCGCGTTTGGCCGAGGACGCCGTCCGTTCCGGTTCGGGCGGTAATGTCTTGCGCCGCGATAGAAACAGGATCAGCCGTTTGGTCGCGGATTCAGCGGGCAGCAGAACACGCGCAATCATCAACCGCACAGGCCGCGGCAGACGCGCCAAAGGCGCATCCTCCGGCGTCATCCCCGCCGCATCAAACAACGCCTTCAACAGGCGCAGCAATGCCAAACGGTTAAACTCAACTGCCTGCCCTCCGCCCATGCCGTCCTTTCCGTGTTCAAAAATCACAAAAGAACATATCATAAACATTTTATTTTTGCAAGCAGCGTGTTTTGCAAGCGCAAAACACGTCCACCCTCTCCACAAAAAACAACGGCCCAGCGGCAAGTGCATTTTTGCAAAGCAAAAATCACTGAGAGCCGGAAAGACAAAAGCCCCAGGCACACAGGTCTTCGTCGTCAACAGGCCGGGGCGGCGATCCGCCAGCAACCGGACAATCGTGTAAAAATTGGCCGCTGCCATCAGCACGCCGCAGACAATCGCATCCCACAGCGGCGTTGCCGACTCGATGTAATAATACGCCAGATACAGACACGTCCCGATCAAGATCATGCATCGCAATACAATCTGGTCCCGAACCAGAAATCCCGCATTCTGTCTTGCCGCCGCCAGATGCACCAGCGAAACCGCCGCATATAATTCGCCCAATATACCGGCACCTATCGGATTGATCCCGGCCTTTGTCGCTGCGAAAAACGTAACCCGCTACTGCTGTCGCTCTGCCCGCAGCTTGGCCCAATACTCCAACCGCTTTTTGATCTCCCGCTCGAACCCGCGCGGTACAGGTTCGTAAAATGCCGCGCGCCCCATCCCCGCAGGAAAGTAGTTCTGCCCAGAAAACCCGTCTTTGGCATTGTGATCGTAGTCGTAATCATCGCCATACCCGAGGTCTTTCATCATCTTGGTCGGCGCATTCAGAATGTGCATCGGCGGGTCCAGCGATCCGGTTTCCTTGGCCGACCGCATCGCCGCCTTATACGCCACATACGCGGCATTCGATTTCGGCGCGGTCGCGACATAAATCACCGCCTGCGCAATCGCCAGTTCTCCTTCGGGCGACCCCAGAAAGTCATAGGCATCCTTCGCCGCCATCGTCTGGCGCAACGCTTCGGGATCGGCCAGCCCGATATCCTCCACCGCCATCCGCACGACACGCCGGATGATAAACAGCGGATCTTCGCCCCCTGCCAGCATCCGTGCCAGCCAGTACAGCGCCGCATCAGGGTCGGACCCCCGCACCGATTTATGCAGGGCCGAGACAAGGTTATAATGCCCCTCGCGCCCCTTGTCGTAAATCGGCGCCCGCTTTTGCAGGGCTTGGGTCAGACCCGCCGGGTCCAGCGGTTCGGGATCGCGGCGCGCAAACAGGTCCTCGGCCAAATTCAGCAAATACCGCCCGTCGCCGTCCGCCATCGCCACCAGAGTATCCCGCGCCTCGGGCGTCAGACGCAAAGGATGCTCCACCGCCTCGGCCCGCGACAACAGCGCCTCCAACCCCTCCGCATCAAGGCGTTTCAGCACCAGCACCTGCGCGCGGCTTAAGACGGCGGCGTTTAATTCGAACGAAGGATTCTCGGTGGTTGCGCCGATCAGGACGATCGACCCGTCCTCCATATGCGGCAGAAAACTGTCCTGTTGGGCGCGGTTAAAGCGGTGGATTTCGTCCACGAATAACAGCGTGCCCTGCCCCACGGCACGGCGTCCCTTTGCGGCCTCGAACACTTTGCGCAGATCGGCAACACCCGAAAAAATCGCGCTGATCTGTTCGAAATGCAAATCGGTTTCATCGGCCAGCAGGCGCGCAATCGTCGTCTTGCCAACCCCCGGCGGTCCCCACAGGATTGCCGAGGTCAGCCGCCCCGCCGCAATCATCCGGCCCAGCGGCGCATCCCCGTCCAGCAGGTGATCCTGCCCGATAACCTCGGCCAGCGATTTCGGACGTAACCGATCCGCCAGCGGCCTCGGCGCGTCTCCCTCCAGGCCCGCCGATTGGAAAAGATCACTCACCCGTCAACCGCAAGCCGCAATGTCTTCCCGTCGCGGCCTATCGCAATCCGCCAGGACCGGCCCGCCGCATCCAGCGCATCGGCAATATCGGCAACGCGCTCGATCCGGTATCCGTTGATCGACAGGATACGGTCGCCGGGCCGCACGCCATATCGCCGCCCCGGCCCGCGCATCACCTGCATCACGATCACCCCGTCCAGCGACGGATCCAGCCCCTCTTCCTGCAACAGCGCAGGATTGATATTCGCCACGACCACACCGCGCAGCGGATTGCTGCCGTCAATTTCCGACGTGTTGCGCGGCGGGTCATCAGGGGCGGCGATCAGTTCAACCTGCGTTTCCGCCTGCGACCCGTCGCGCAAATACGTGACCGGCAGGCTTTCACCCAGCTTGCCGCTGCCCAGTCGATAGCCCAGCGTCACAATATCCCGCACCGGACGCCCCGCGACCTCCAGCACAACATCCCCGGCCTCCAGCCCCGCTTCGGCCAGCGGGCTGCGCGGATGCAGGTCGGACAGGATCACCCCGTCGGGCCTGATCCCCAAACTCTCGGCAATGCCTTGGGTCACCGCCTGACCATCCGCCCCGATCCAGGGCTGCGCAATCGTCAGCGCCCCCGCCGCAGCCGAATCCACTGCCCGCCGCGCAAGGTTGGCCGGTATCGCAAACCCGATCCCGTTCGACCCGCCCGACCGCGATAGAATCTGCGTATTGATCCCGACCAGTTGCCCCGCCATATCGACCAGCGCCCCGCCCGAGTTACCGGGGTTAATCGCGGCATCTGTCTGCAAAAACACGCGGCCCTCGTCATTCGTGCGCGTTTGCGCCGACACAAT
>CALGNW010000027.1 GCA_937958345.1 uncultured Neomegalonema sp.
GATCACGTCTTCCAGCGTCGTCTGCTGCAAGAATACATGGACGTGGGCGGACAGGCGTTCCCACAGGTTATGGGTCAGGCATTGCGCGCCGTCATGGGTGCAGCCTTCGCCGACCGCACCGTCGCACTGGGTCGCCTTCAAACGTTCATCGACCGCTGCCATAATTTCGGAAACCGCAATCGCGGATGGCGCGCGGGCAAGCGTATATCCGCCGCCCGGACCGCGCATCGACGCGACCAGACCGGCGCGGCGCAGTTTACCGAAAAGCTGTTCCAGATAGGCCAGCGAGATGCCTTGGCGTTCGGAAATTTCACCCAGCGACACGGGCCGCTCGTGCGGTTGACGGGCAATGTCCGCCATCGCTGTCACGGCATATCGGCCCTTGGTGCTGAGTTTCATGGCGGAACGGCCCCGTTTTCCTTGACCCGAAGCCCCCCATCCCTGTATCCGCAGCAACTTAGAGACTCGGGGGCGGCGTAGTTTAGAATGGTTCTAAAATACCCGATACCTGAGGTCAAGTATTGCCCTTGCCGCTTCGCGACCGGCCTTTGACACTGGTAGCACTGAATGCCCGAAGTTAACTTTCCCGGTCCTGAAGGACGCCTCGAAGGCCGTTACCACCCGCAGCCTGACAACGATTCGCCCATTGCACTGATCCTGCAACCGCACCCTCAGTTCGGCGGCACGATGAACAATAAGGTCGTTTATAATCTGTATTACGGGATGCACGGACTGGGCTTTTCGGTGATGCGGTTCAATTTCCGCGGCGTCGGTCGATCCCAAGGCGAGTTTGACGGTGGCATCGGCGAGTTATCCGATGCGGCATCCGCGCTGGATTACCTGCAGGAAATGAACCCGAATGCGCGTCAGTGCTGGGTTGTCGGGTTCTCGTTCGGCGCATGGATCGGCATGCAACTGCTGATGCGCCGTCCTGAGATCAGCGGCTTTGTCTCGGTCGCGCCGCCCGCGAATATGTACGACTTTTCCTTCCTCGCGCCCTGCCCGTCCTCGGGTCTGATCCTGAACGGTTCAATTGACCGTGTTGCCCCGCCGGACGAGGTGGTCAAACTGGTGACAAAGCTGAAGACCCAGAAAGGCATCACCATCACCCATACGGTGATGGACGGCGCGAACCATTTCTTTGACAAGCAGATGGACGAAATGGTCAAGCACGTCACCGATTATGTCGGCGAGCGCGTCATGCCGCCCGAGCCGAGCGTGTTCGACGACGACTAATTCCACCGGACCCCCGTTGTTTCAGAGCATTCGCGGCCAGCGGACCCAAGCGGACATGCTCTGATCCGGCGGGACCGCAAGACGCCTGAAAACGACAGGATATTCTATGCAGTATCGGGCCCTCGGACGCAGCGGCATTCGCGTCAGTCAATATTGTCTGGGCTCGATGACATGGGGAACGCAGAACTCGGAGGCCGAGGGACACGCCCAGATCAATGCGGCGCTGGATGCCGGTATCAACTTTATTGATACCGCCGAAATGTACCCGACAACCCCGCTGTCACCCGAAACAGCAGGCCGGACCGAAGAAATCATCGGAACATGGGTTGCAAAATACGGGCGACGGGACGACGTCGTGCTGGCGACCAAGGTTGTCGGCGAGGGTTACAAAGGCATCCGCGACGGTGCGCCGATCAGCCCCGCAACGATCACTGTTGCCGTCGAGGCGAGCTTGCGCCGGTTGCAGACCGATGTGATCGACCTGTATCAACTGCACTGGCCGAACCGGGGGTCGTACCATTTCCGCAAGTGGCACTCGTTTGACCCGACGACCCAAAACGCGCGGGTCAAAGAGGATATTTTCGAAGTTCTGACCGCGCTGGACGGCCTGGTAAAGGCCGGAAAAATCCGCGCAATCGGATTGTCGAACGAAAGCACGTGGGGCGCGGCCCAGTTTCTGGAAATCGCAGAACGAAACGGCCTGCCCCGCGCGGTGACGACGCAGAATGAATATTCGCTGCTATGCCGTCATTTTGATTTGGATTTTGCCGAACTGTCCCATCACGAAGATGTCGGATTGCTGGCCTTTTCACCGCTGGCCGCCGGTATCCTGACCGGCAAATACATCGGCGGGGCGACCCCTGAAGGTTCGCGCAAAAGCATCAATAACGTGCTGGGCGGGCGGTTAACCGACCGTATTGAAACGCCGGTTGAAGAGTATGCAGCGGTTGCAAAAAAGCACGGGCTTGATTTTGCGCAGATGTCGCTGGCGTTTTGCGCATCGCGCCCGCACATGACGTCGATCATCTTCGGCGCAACAACGATGGATCAGCTATCGACGGCGCTGGGTGCGGCGGACTTAACCCTGTCGCAAGCGGTGCTGGACGATATCCACGCCGTCTATCTGCGCCATCCGATTCCGATGTAGGAACGGGCGCAGTCAGGGGGCATCACCGCCGTATCAGGCGGCGTGGCCGACCGGGTGCTTGCAGATATCCCAGTAATTTTTCAGCAGTGTGATGACTTCGCGCATTTCCGTCGAGCTGTTCGGCTTGACGATATAGCCGTTGGCATTGCGCTCGTAAGCCAGCGAAATGTCCTTGGGGTTTTCCGACGTTGTGAACACGAAGACACGGGCGTCGCGCAGGCCGTCAGTCCCGCGCAGGCGAGCAAGAAATTCGTGACCGTTCATGCGCGGCATGTTGATGTCGAGCAGGATCACGAACGGCTTGGCAATCGCGCCCTCCGCCTCGGTCCGCGTCAGCATTTCAAGTGCTTCATGCCCGTCACGAGCGCGGTGCAGCACCCCCTCGTCGCATTCTTTGCGCATCGAGCGTTTGAAGATTTCGACATCAAGGTCGTTATCTTCAATCAGGAATATATTCATTTGCCCGGCCATATCACGCGGCCTCGCTTGAGGTTGCATTTGCGTCTCCTGCTTTTCGTCCCGGCCAATCAAAAATGAAGGTTGCACCCGATCCGGCAGCGGAGATCAAGCTAACTTTTCCATGGTGACGTTCAACCGCTTTTTTCACAATCGCGAGGCCGATACCTGTGCTCTCTTGTTCGCCGTTTACGCGAAGAGTTTGGAATACGTCGAATATTCTGCCGTGAAATTCTTCGTCAACGCCGGGTCCGTTATCCGCCACGGAAACCCGCACACCCGTCGATGATCTTTCGACCGAGACTTTGATCCGGAGTTCATCGTCGGATGCGCCGTGTTTGACGGCGTTGCTGACCAGATTTTCCAGAACCCGACGGAAGTTAAACGAGTCGACATCCACCGTCGCATCAGCGCCGACAAGCGTGAGCTGGCCCGGCTGTAATTGGAAGTCCGCGTTCAGCTCTCCGACAATTTTGCGCACCGACAATGTGCCGCCGTCGATGTCCGCTCCCGAAACCTGCGAGAACGCCATAACGCCGTTGATCAGGTCGTTCATACGACCCACCCGCTCGCCGATGCGGGTCAGGTTTTCGCGGACTTCGGGGTTGGCATCCGGTCCCTTGAAATAGTCTTCGAGGTCGTCCTCGATCATTTCGTTCAAAACCCCGATTCCGCGAACGGGGGTTTTCAGGTCATGGGACGCAGCGTAGGCGAATTGTTCGAGATCGCTGTTCGTCTGCGCCAGTTCGATGTTCGAGTTTTCGAGTTCCAGATTCGTATCGGCCAGTTTTTCGGACTCGGCACGAAGCGCCGTCGTTGCGCGATCCGCATAAGCAATCGCGCGGGAGTTCGCGCGCGACATCAAAAACAGAAGTGCAATAATCAGCGCCTCGATAATCAGACCGCCGACCAGAATAAACGACGGCTGCGAATAGGTGTTGATCGACCGGAATGCGAGGTTTGTGCGGATGTCCAGCGTCCATGTGCGCCCGTACAGCTCAAGCTCTGCCGTTTTGGCATACATAGGGTCGGTGTCGTTGAGCGCGTCTTCATCCGTATGTTCGTCGTAGATCAGGTCATCACCGTCCCGGATATCGAAGCGGAGCTGACGGAATTCTTTCGCCAGCAGACCCTCCATCAATTCGCGCACGACGAAGGGCGCGTAGACGGTTCCGAGAATCTGCGTACGGCGCTGGGCGACCGTTGTCGGCATCTCGCCGCTGTAATACGGCGCGTAGAAGAGAAAGCCCGGCGTGCTGCTCGCATCCTGTACCAGCACGATCGGGCCGGTGATCTGGGCGGTTCCGGTGTCACGGCTGGCCAGCGCGGCGGTGCGCCGGTTGGTTTCGTGGGCAACATCCAGACCGATAGCCGCTGCGTTCTTTGCCTCCGGCTCGATATAAGTGATCGGCAGGTGCTCTGACTGTTCGTGGAGCGGGTGAATTCTGAAATCCGGGCGTACGGCGCGCTGGTCGTCGAGATACCCCGGAATTTCATCGGGATCGAGGTAATGAATAACGCCGATGCCGCTGATACCGGGGTACTTTTCCTTGATGTTCAGCGATTCAGCAAAGACTTTCCAGTCACCATGCGAAATATCACCGCCATGGGATTGCACCGCAGACGCACCGGCCCACAGAGCATCCTCGTATTTCTTCATCCGCTCGGAAATGAGACCGAGAACGCGTTCGTGCGAGACTTCGAAACGGGCCTTGGTGCGTTTTTCGATCTGCGCCTTAGAGAAATAATAGGCGCTGATCGTCATTATCAGTGACAAGGCAATCACAGCCACATGCAGCAGCGAAATACGCGCCGTCTTGGCGTTCAGAACAATATCGTCTTTTAACATCGGACACCTTCTGATCAAATCGGCGACGTACCGTTTAACACATGATTAAAACCGCGCGTTCGCGCATGGGTAGCACGAAATACCGGACCTTAGACATCGGAACAGCAGTCCGAGTAAGGTTTTCTAGACAATCGGATTTTTCTTTTAAGGCACAGTTAATCCGCCTTAAGGATGAGTGAGTACAGCAAGCCGGAGTCCCGTCGCCGGTCTATCGCGCCAAAATTTTATGCTAATTTTAGCGGCATGCGGCAGCGCCTTGAAATGTCGTCGCAAATCAAGTCGAACGAGGCGCTCGGTCTGCCTTGTGCGTTCGCCTTTTCGGGCAAGCATGACGAAAATACCGGTATTTCTAGACAAATTATTAGGATTTTCACTGACTTCGATCGGGGGAGGTTCGTCGGTTAGTCCGCTCTCTATTGCCCCGTGACGGGCGGAAAATGACGCTGTATCAACGAGACGCTCAGGTTCTCCGCCCGAAAAACGGACACCTGCCTCGCCATTCACCCCTCTGCCGGAGCGCATTCATGGATAACCACCTGATCTATACCGTCGAGGACGCGATTGGCCGTTTGACGATCAACAGACCGGAACAACGCAATGCACTGACTTTCGCGATGTATGACGAAATCGCGGAAATCTGCCGCACGGTTCCGCAGGACGGCTCGGTAAAGGCGGTGATCCTTCGGGGGGCCGGAGA
>CALGNW010000028.1 GCA_937958345.1 uncultured Neomegalonema sp.
AAGCTGGTTGCGATGGGCGCTGCGTCGTCCACTGTGATCGGGTTCTGCGAGGCGAGGCCCATGACGGCGAAGCTCATCGCGATGCGGTGATCGAGATGCGCGGCAACCGTTGCGCCGCCGGGCACGCCGTTTGCGCCAAGACCCTCGACCGTGAACGTGTCAGCAGTCGAGGAGGTGGTGACGCCATTGGCTTGCAGTCCCGCCTCCATCGCCGCAATGCGGTCGCTTTCCTTAACGCGCAATTCGCCGACGCCCTGCATGATTGTGGTCCCGGTCGCAAAGGCCGCGGCGACGCTCAGGATCGGGAACTCGTCGATCATCGAGGCAGCGCGCTCGGGCGGAACGGAGACGCCGCGAAGGGCGCTGTGCCGGACGGTCAGGTCTGCAACCGGTTCGCCGCCTTCTTCGCGCGCGTTGTCGAATTGCAGATCGCCGCCCATCTCAATGAGCGTTGTATAGAGGCCGTCGCGGGTTGGGTTACGTGACACGCCGGGGATGCGGATTTCGGACCCTTCGGTCAGGAGCGCCGCGACAACCGGAAAGGCCGCCGAGGACGGGTCGCGCGGCACTGTAACGGCGCAGGGGTTTAGTTCCGGCTGGCCGTGCAGGTGGATCGCACGGCCCTCGGGTGTTTCTTCGATCTCGACCGTTGCGCCGAAACCGCGCAGCATCCGCTCGGTATGATCGCGGGTGGCTTCGGGTTCGATAACGGTGGTTATTCCGGGGGCATTGAGGCCCGCAAGCAGAACGGCGGATTTCACCTGAGCGGAGGCGACGGGCAATGTATAGCGGACAGGAACCGGCTGTTCCGTGCCGATCAGCGTAAGAGGCAGGCGGCCTTCGCTGCGCCCCGCAGACCGCGTTCCGAACAAGGCCAACGGATCGAGAATCCGGCCCATCGGCCTGCTGCGCAGGCTGGCGTCGCCGGTGAAAGTCGTCGAGAAGGCGTGGGTCGCAACCGCGCCCATAATCAGGCGGCAACCGGTTCCCGAGTTGCCGCAATCGATGACATGATCCGGTTCGCGAAAGCCGCCTGTCCCGACGCCCAGCACGCGCCATGCGCCGTCGTCGTCCCGCGTGACGGTTGCGCCGAGTGCACGCATGGCTTTGGCGGTGTCGAGAACGTCCTCGCCCTCGAGCAATCCGGTGATGACCGTCTCGCCAATCGCCATCGCCCCGAAAATCAGCGCGCGGTGAGACACTGATTTATCGCCGGGGATTGCCGCTGTACCGCGCAGGTTTTTTGAGCGGTGTGTGGTGAGCGGGGTGGGGGTATCGGATGCGGACATAGGACTCTCTGCTATTTGCGAGAGGCATAATCGGTTTGGGCGGGTTTTGGAAGAAGGCCGATGCCGCCTAACCCCAGTCGCCCAATTTTGACTGAACCATCGTGATTGCGGAAACGGCGGCAGTATCCGCGCGCAGGATGCGGGGGCCGAGGCTGACCGGAAGCGCCGAATCGATGGCCTGAATCGCCTTCATCTCTTCTGGCGCGAAGCCGCCCTCGGGGCCGACAAGGATCGAGACGGGTGTTCCGCGATCCAAACCGGCGAGAGCGGTTGAGATTTCCGGTGCGGTTCTCGCCTCATTGCAGAAGATCAGCAGGCGACCGGTCCAGCCCGCCAGCACGTCCCTCAGTTTTAAGGGGTCGTCGAGGGTCGGGATACTCAGCCCGCCGCATTGTTCGGCGGCCTCGACCATGTGTGCGCGCAGGCGGGGCAGGTTCAGGCGCTCGGAGTTTGTGTAGCGCGTGAACACCGGTCGCAGGCGGCGACAGCCCAGCTCGCAGGCTTTTTCAACGATGAAATCCGTGCGGGCCTTTTTGATCGGCGCGAACAGCAGTTCGATATCAGGCGGTTCGGATTGAGGGCGGGTTTGGGCGGTGAGTGAAAGTAAACCGCGCTTTTTACCCGCCTCGGCGACGGTCGCAGACCACTCGCCATCCTTACCGTTGAAGACCGTGACCGTATCACCGGCGCCGAGACGCATGACATTGAACAGGTAATGCGCGTGCTCGCGCTCCAATGCCGCAGAGCCATCCGCACCGAGCGGGGTATCAAGAAAGAGCCTGACTGTACTCATCTGCCTGCCGGAGTATGGTTTCCCGCACAGGGTTTAATGGGTTAGAGGTCGGGCAGCACCTTTTTTCCGACAGGGAGTGACATTTGATGGGCCGCGTAGCTGATGCCGTTTCCGGACACTGGGTCGATCACGGCGCGCCGGAGCGATGGCGGCCCTATCTGCGCCTGATGCGGGCCGACCGGCCCATCGGCTGGTGGCTGTTGTTGTTGCCGTGCTGGCAATCGCTGGCGCTGGCCATCGGCGCGACGGGGTTTCGCTGGATTGATCTGTGGCTGCCGGTTGCATTCCTCATCGGTGCCGTGGCGATGCGCGGTGCGGGCTGCACGCTGAATGACATTGTAGACAGGAAGTTTGACGCACAGGTCGAACGGACCCGCTCGCGCCCTATCCCGTCGGGCGATGTCACCGTCCGGCAGGCGGTTTTGTTCATGGCGGCGTTGTGCCTGATAAGTTTACTCGTTCTTTTGACGATGAACTGGGGCACAGTTTTGCTGGCGTTTTTGTCGCTGGGGATCGTCGCGGTTTACCCGTTTGCGAAGCGGGTGACGGACTGGCCGCAGTTTGTTCTAGGGCTGGCGTTTAACTGGGGTGCATTGGTGGGGTGGGCGGCCCATACCGGATCGGTCGGCCTGCCTGCGATCCTGTTGTACATCGGAGGCATTGCCTGGACCATCGGCTATGACACGATCTATGCCCATCAGGACAAAGAAGATGATGTTATGATCGGCGTGAAATCGACGGCGCTGAGATTTGGGGCGGCGACGCCCACATGGCTGAGCGGGTTTTTCGGGGCCGCAGTATTTTTCGCCGGACTGGCCGGAGCATTTGCCGGTTTGGGGATCGGCTTTTGGCTGGGGTTGGTCGCTTATCTCGGCCATTTCATCTGGCAGATGTTGCGGCTCGATATTGATAACCCGGATGTTTGTTTGCGCCTGTTCCGGTCAAACCGCGATGCGGGCCTGATTTTGCTGGTTGCGATTATGCTGGGCGGGATATTCTAGCCGCTAACCGGCGAGGAATGTGCCGAGATAGGCGTGGAAAGCGTCGGGGTTCTCCAGATGCGCCGCGTGTGAACACCGGTGCATCAGCGCGAATCGGCTGTTTTGAAGCCCCGACCGCAGGGCGCGTAGCTGGCCGATCGGATAGGACTTGTCCTTCTCGCCCCACATCACCAGCGTCGGCGTCTGGATAAAGGGCAGTGCCTCGGTCCCGTCCCATTTTTCCCACGCATCAAGGCTTGCAAGCGATGCCTGCAGGGTCGCCTTTTTTCCCTCGGCGACGCAGACTTGATAGCCCGCCGCCTCTTTGCCGTCCACAAACCAGGTCGCAGCGATGCGGCGCATGGTTGCCTCGGTTCCGTCTTCGGCAAGGCGTCTGCGCGATTCGTCCAGAGTCTCGAAACGACCCGGCAGCGCGCCGATCGGGCCGGTCCCGTATGCCACCAGTTTAAGCACGCGTTCCGGCTGCATCGCGGTCATCTGCTGAACGATCATGCCGCCCATCGAATGACCGAGCAGATATATCCGGTCGATGCCCAACTGGTCGAGTGTATGCCAAATCAGCGCGGCGTGATCGTCGATGCTGTCCGGTGCGGTCAGATGGGCGCTGTCGCCAAAGCCCGCGAGGTTAACGGCAATCACGTCGTATTTGTTTTTGAAATACGCGATCTGTTCGGCCCAATGTCCTGCGCCGCCGAAATATCCGTGGACGAGGACAAGCGGCTGACCGCTGCCGGCGCGGGTGACGGCCAGTGTATTCTCTGTTGCGGTCATCGGGTGTTCCTCACAACTGATCTGCATAGGCAAAGAGTCCGGGCTGGCCGCCGGTATGCCAGAACAGCACGCGCTTGCCCGCGAGTGATCCGCTTTCGGCCAGCAGCATCAAACCTGCCATGACTTTTCCGGTGTAGGTGGGGTCGAGGAACATGCCCTCGCGCTGTGCCGCCGCACTGATCGCCCGGCGGGTGTCATCGTTGAGCTTTCCATAACCGGGGGCCAGCGAGCCGTCGAAAACGCGCACGTCGCCGTCGTCAACCGTTCCGGCCATGCCGAGCAGAGCGTCGATGTCGCGGACACGCCCTTCGACACGCGCCTTTTGCAGTGCAGCACCGCGCCGGACGCAGATGCCGCGCACCGGCGTTGCGTTGCCAATCGCGCGCAGGCCGAAAAGGAGACCGGAATGGGTTGAGGCGCTGCCCGACCCGACGATGATTTCGTCGAAGGGGTCTTCGTCCGCTGTCTGTTCCGCAAACTCCAGCGCGGCCCGAATGTAGCCGAGTGCCCCGAGGGGCGGATGGTCCGTTCCGAGGGTGATGACATAGGGTCGGCGGCCCGCCTCGCGCATCCGGTCCGCGCGGTCATAGAGAGCCTTGTCGGCAGCAGCCTCGTCCTCGCCCACCGGAAAGGTCGATATTGTCGCGCCGAGCAAGCGGTCCAGCAGGACGTTGCCGTTGGTGCGGTAAAGCTCGGTCGCGCCGGAAACGCGCTCTTCCAGCTGTACGTGGCAGTCCATGCCGAAACGGCGGGCCATCGCCGCAGCGGTCCGCACGAAATTCGACTGGATTGCGCCGGTGATCAGCACGATGTCGGCGCGCTCGTTTTGGGCCTCGCCGATGTAATACTCCAACTGCCTGACCTTGTTGCCGCCAAAGGCGAATCCGGTGCAATCGTCGCGTTTTACGAAAAGCGATAGACCCAGATCAGGGCCAAGGTTCCGCAGCGGCTCCAGCGGAGTCGGAACATGGGCCGCGACCGCGCGGGGAAAATCCTCAAGTTTCGTTTTCAATCCGTCGGTTCGGGGCATCAGATCACCTTGATAGTCGGCGCGCAAAAGGCGGTCCGGCGCCGGCGTGCGGCATCAGCGGGCCGCGCGCGCCATTGACACAATCCGATTGCCGACGCGCGCATCCCGTATGCGCCCTGAATGTGATTCCGTCGACAAAATACTGGCTAAAGGGATCTAACTGCGCTCTGATACAGGGACCAATCAGGGAGAGAAGAATGAAAAAGCTGTTCGGCGCGGTTTGCGCATTGGCAATCACGGCAGGGGCGCCTGCCTTTGCTGCGGAAAAAATCAACATCGGTGCGCCATCATGGACCGGCGCGCAGGCGATTGCTCATCTGGTGCAGGAAATTGTGGTTTCGAGAATCGGCGGCGAAGCGACGCTGGTTCCCGGCAACAACGCCGCGATTTTTGCTGCGATGGACGCCGGTAAAGGTGATATCGACATTCATCCCGACGTGTGGTTGCCGAACCAGAAAAGCTTTACCGACAAGTATGTTGACGGGACCGGTAATGTCGCTCTGTCGTCGAATGTCTACGAAGGCAAGCAGAGCTTTTGTGTTTCCAAAGAGTTCTCGGAAAAAGCGGGCGTAACCTCGATCTTCGACCTCGCCCGCCCCGAAATTGCCGCGCAAATGGATAGCGACGGCAACGGCAAAGGCGAAATCTGGATTGGTGCGCCGGGCTGGGCCTCGGCTAACGTCAATCAGGTTAAAGTCCGCGATTACGGCCTGATGCCGTTCATGGAACCCGTGCGCGCCGACCAGTCGGTGATGACGGCAACGGTTGGCGATTCGATCCGCAAGGGCATCGGCTATGCATTCTATTGCTATTCGCCGCACGCCATCTGGTTCCAGCATGACATCGTGCGCCTAGAAGAACCGCCCTTCGATCCGGCAATGTACAAGGCATTGCAGCCGAGTGACGATCCCGACTGGTTCGAAAACTCGAAGGTGATGACCGAGGATGCGCTGAAGCAGGTTCAGATCGCCTATTCGAAATCGCTGGAAACGCGCTCGCCGGCGATTGCGGATCTTGTGAAGAATATCGCTCTGACAGGCGAGGATGTGTCGAACTTCGCGTTCGAGATTGAAGGCGGCAAAGATGCTGCGGATGTTGCCAAAGACTGGGTTGCGGCAAACGCCGACCGTGTCGACGGCTGGCTGGGCCTCGGCGGGGGTGGCGGCATGTCCAACGCTGCCATCCTTGATGAGCTGAATGCTCTCGAAATGCGCCTCGATAAGCTGAAGTCGATGGTCAAGTGATCGGATAACGATCCGGCTGAAACGACGACCCGAAGCCCTTTACCGGGCTTCGGTTATCACCGGCGGCGACGTCGTTTGATCCCGATAGCGCGTTGGAAATATTCGTGAAGACTGCAAATGACCGTTCGGAATATGCCATCGAGATCGAGGGCGTTTGGAAGATTTTCGGCGGAAAAGCGCAGGCGGCGCTCGCCGATGTCAAGGCGAACGGCCTGACCAAAAAGGCGGTGCTGGAGAAATACGGATGTGTGATCGGTGTGGCCGATGCCACCATGAACATCCGCCCCGGCGAAATTTTTTGCATCATGGGCCTGTCGGGCAGCGGTAAGTCCACGCTGGTCCGTCACATCAATCGTTTGCTGGAACCGACCGCAGGAAAAATCCTCGTCAACGGACAGGATATTATGGCGATGAATTCCGCCGCTCTGCGCCGATACCGCAATGAACATATTTCGATGGTGTTCCAGAACTTTGCGCTGATGCCGCACCGATCCGTGGTCGATAATGTTGCCCTGCCGCTGGAAATTCGCGGCGTGAACAAGAACGAACGCCTCGAAATTGCCGAGCGCACGATTGATATGGTCGAACTGACAGGATGGGGCAATAAATTCGCGCACGAGCTGTCAGGCGGGATGCAGCAGCGTGTCGGGCTGGCCCGCGCTTTGGCCGCCGACCCCGAGATTCTGTTAATGGACGAGCCGTTCAGCGCGCTGGACCCGTTGATCAGGCGACAGCTGCAAAACGAGTTTATGAAGCTGGCCTCGCAGATGAATAAAACGACCGTGTTCATCACGCATGATCTTGATGAAGCGGTGCGGATCGGTGACCGGATTGCGATTATGCGCGATGGCCGGGTTATTCAGATCGGCACGCCCGAGGACATTGTGATGAATCCGGCCGATGATTACGTCGCGGATTTTGTGGCGGGGATTTCGCGGCTTAAAGTCGTGCGCGCCCATGCTGTTATGCAGGAAATTTCCGGCTTTGAGTCACTGCACGGTGCGCTGGGCGCGGACGCCAAAACCTTTCCCGAAGACGCCGATCTGAGCCAGATGATCGAACACGCGATTGCCGATGAAAAACCGGTTGCTGTTGTTGATCGTGCAGGCGCACGCATCGGCGTGATTACGCGCGCGGATTTGTTGCGGACCGTCATCGAAGGAACAGAGACATCATGAGCCAGGCCGACTCCGTTCTTGCAACTGAAACAGCTGAAGAGCTGGCCGAAGCCCGCGCGGAAAGCCGCGGCGAGCTTGTCGGTGAATTTGTCGAAACGAACCCGGACTATTACCGGCATCAGTTCGAGAAGATCGGTTCAACCTCGCGGTTTTCATGGACGTTTAATCTGGTCGCGGCGTTGCTTGGCCCGATCTGGTTCGGCATGCGCAGCCTGTGGAAATGGGCGCTGCCCTTCACCATCCTGGAGACGTTCGGTGTCATCCAGATTGCGCGCGGATTATTCGGTGATTTGGGTGCGGACGCCCGTGAACGGATCGCGCAGATTCAAGGCACACTGGACTTCCGCTATCAACAGCTGGACGCGGCCATCAAGCGGGAGGCAGACAATGTTGACGTTTTCCGGCGGACAATCGACTCGCTGGAAGGGGCCATCGCCGGAATCGAGGCGGAGATCGTCACAGCCGAGGCGAACGCCCTGTCGATTGCTCTTTTCGGACTTGCCTTTCTGGCGGGTGTGAAACTGATTGAAGGCATCATCGCAAACCCCGCACTTGAAAACCGGTTCTCGGAATGGCTGTCAGACCGCACTTTACGGTCCGGTTTATCGACTTGGCGGACGGGTATCAGCATCGGCTTTGTCATGCTGATTTTTGCGGCCAGTATCGTCCACTACGCCTTTCCGGGCGCGGTCGCCTGGCTGGCCGAATTTCCGACCGATCCGGCGATCCGTCGCACGGCGATTGAGTGGGTGGAAGCCTTCTTCGATTTCATCCGCACCCATGGCGAAAGCGTGTTCGAGTCGATCAGCTATGGCATCCGCGTCGTTCTGGATGCGCTGGAGGTTCTGTTCGTCAAAACACCATGGCCTGTGATTGCCAGCTTTATCATCCTTCTGACATGGCTGTCGGCGGGCATCGGCGGGGCCGTCGCCTCTGCGTGCTTTCTGCTTTACATGGGATTGTTCGGCTTTTGGGAAAAGGCAATGACGACCCTGGCCCTTCTGGGAACGGCGGCTTGCATTTCGATCGTACTCGGCATTCCGCTTGGTCTGTTCTGTGCGCGCAGGCCCCGCGTGTATGCCGTGATCCGGCCCATCATGGATTTTATGCAGACGATGCCGTCCTTTGTTTTTATGATCCCTGTCATCGCGTTTTTCAGCGTCGGCAAGCCCGCAGCCGTTATTACGACGATGATTTTCGGAGGAACGCCGGTTGTGCGCCTGACCGTCCTCGGTATGCGCGGCGTGCCCGAGTCGATCCGCGAGGCGGCGATCGCCTATGGTGCATCGAAATGGTATCTGCTGACGAAAGTAGACCTGCCGCTGGCCGCCCCGTCGATCCTGGCCGGGGTAAACCAGACCATCATGCTGAGCCTCGCCATGGTCGTTGTCGCATCACTGATCGGCGCAAAGGGCCTGGGCGAAGATGTGCTGGAGGCGTTGCAATACTCGTCCGTCGGGCAAGGCATCCTTGCCGGCTTCGCAATCCTGTTCTGCGCCATGATCCTGAACCGCGTCATCCAAGGAAAACGCGACTAGGCCGGACGTGAGTGCAGATTTGAGGTGTGGCGGAGAGGATGACTGCCATGAAGCATCGCGAGCCCGCCTTGAATGGGAAGCCGACCGGGACCGGCGCGAGGCGCTCCGCGCAGCGGATCGTGAAGCGCAGCGCCAGCGCGACGAGGAACGGTTCGCCCGCCGTGAAGCTCAGCGAAAACACCAGGAACAAGAGGAATCCGAAACGCGTGCAGCACTGCACATGATGCAGCGTGCTGCGGATTCACAGGAGATGGTCGAAGCAAGCCAGAGCTTCAAAAAAAGATTGCGAACTCTATGGTGACCGCGGTCTTTGCAGATGAATTTTAGGAATCCCTCACGACTTGCGCCGAAAGGCAAAGACTAGAGTGGTTTAATATGAAGCAACCTGCATGTCAGTTGTTCGACAAGTTTGACGATTGCCTGCTTGGACGCGTTACGGCGGCCTCTTGATAGCTGCTTCATACAAAGCTCAATATCCGCGCGCTCCGCGCAAAAAACTTCCGAAGGGGTCTGCGTAAGTCGTCGGTGATCCATGCGGTTGCTGATTGATGTAGACATTTTGATTGTAAACAGGGGCTCGGCGCGCTGATGAAATCGCTGCAAGGGCTTGCAAATCCTGCAAGCTCGGAACTCCAACGACTCGGTTGACGCATGCGTCGAACTGCGGTTCTAAGCCTCTCGTCGTATTTGGATCGATATTCAAATGCCGCCCGCATTTTGTGCGGGCGTTAAAATAGGCAACTCGTATATTATCATTTCTGTCCGCTGCTTTCAGAAGGTTTTCGCGCGACATACCTACGTTTTTCGCAATACATTCGTCGTACTCAAGGTTTTCACGACGCGCGCCGCTCGCGTCAGGAAATTTCTGTTTGCAAACGGTTTGGGCAGAAGCGATTTCAGCATTGGTGTAATTGGTTTTTTGTGCGCACGCTGGAAATATTAAAAGCGCGCAGAATAGTATGGCGGGGCCGTTGGAGGTCATAGTATTACCTTTCGCGTTTAGCCCCGTTGCTCTTTTATAGAAGAGTCGCCGACTTGTCATTCGTCTTCGTTTTGTTGGGGTCGGTTTTGCCTGCCGAAACCCGTCTATAAGATGACCGGGGGTGCTTCGGATCGCTTGGTCCAGTGGGGGTGGGGTGCCTGATCGGGAATCGCGGCATATGCGACTTCAATAGGTCGCGAGTGTTCCGTGTGCCTTGCCGTGCAAGGCTGGAAACATGCGGCTAAAGAAAATCCGATAGTGGTATAATTAGTGGTATCTGTCGCAGCAACGCTTATATAGATCAATAAAATCAACAGTTTAACTTGAAAAAATGGCGGAGAGGATGGGATTCGAACCCACGGTACGGTCTCCCGCACGCACCCTTAGCAAGGGTGTGCCTTAAGCCGCTCGGCCACCTCTCCACAGACGGGGATACGGGGGAGAGGTTAAGAAATCAAGACGGTTTTCCC
>CALGNW010000029.1 GCA_937958345.1 uncultured Neomegalonema sp.
CTTGGTAATCAGCGGCTCGCGCTCGGCAAGACCGGCCATAATCGTGCGGCGCTCGGCGGGGTCCATGCGCGACCAGCGCGCGATTTCATCACCGGTGCGAAAACAACCCATGCACAGCTTTGCGCCGGGGTGCAGCACGCAGACCTTCACGCAGGGCGAGTCAATCTCGTCGCGTTTCCAGACGTCGTCACCAAAATCCATCATCCGATAACCCTACGTGTTTTCGGGGCTTTCCGAAAGCCGGTCCAACGCACCCTGCAGGATAATCGACGCGGCGGCGCTGTCGATCCGCTCGGCGCGTTTGTCCCGCCTGACGCCCGCCTCCTTCATCGCCTCGTCTGCGGCATAGGTCGACAGCCGTTCGTCCCATTGCAGAACCGGCATGTCGAAGGCGTCCTCCAGACTGCGCGCAAAGGCCCGCACAGATTGCGCACGCCGCCCCGCACTGCCATCCATATTTAACGGCATGCCAACGACGATTCCGGCGACCTTACGGACCTCGATAATCCCGCGCAGCTTTTGCAGGTCATCGGTCAGGCGCGTGCGCCAGATGGTGTTCAGCGGCGAGGCGAGCGTCCGCCTTTCGTCGCTGATCGCAACACCGATGCTCTTCGTCCCGGGGTCCAGTCCGATCAGCGCCCCCGTGGCGGCACTCTCCGCAAACTGCTCGATCCCCGTAATCCGCGCCACTTAAAGCGCGCCTTCAAGCTGCGCGGTTGCATCGGCATCGGCCTCAAAGGTCGCCAGCGCGCGCGCCTGCGCCGCCTTGGCGTCGTCTTCACGGCCCAAAATCCGATACGAGCGAATTAACATCATCCACCCTTGTAGATCATCGGGATCTTCTTCAAGACGCTCGGCCAGTCCCTCAACCATGCCCGCAATCATCGTCATCCGGTCTTCAGCCGACATTTCCGCAGCCGCAGCGCGCTGTTCGGACGTCGGGCCTTTGGGAACAATATCTTCGGGCGGTTCAAGGCCGATTTCAGCCGCCGCATCGCGGATATTTTCCTGAACCTGCTCAATCCAAGGCGCATTCGGCGGCGCGGTCCGCAACATGGTCACCCAGCCCTCAATCGCAGGCTCCATCTCGCCGCGCTGCGCGTATGCAATCCCCTTGAAGAACAGAGCCTGATGAAAGCCGGGGTCTTTCTCCAGCGCCTTATCCGCCGCCTCTTCGGCCTCAGGCGACACATACCCCCCGGCCGCCATAAACATCGCCTCGGTCATATCAGCATACAACGAGGCATCGGCGGCATCGGGGTCCAGTTCCGCGACCCTGGCAAAGGCGCGCCAGCTTTCGCCATAGATTTCAAGCGATTTCAAACTGCGCGCCAGCACGTCCCAACCCCGCGCATCGTCGGGTTTTTTCGCCAGCCGCTCTTTGACCTTCTCGGTCAGGGCCAACATGTCGGCCCGGGCCTTGGTCGGGGCGGGCGTTTCTGAGTCCTGCTCGGAAAATTGAGCCTCCGCCTGTTCCTGAGACGGTCGCAATCCAGCGCGCTCGACGTCAAAGTTGCGCTCGGAAAGCGGCTGATCCGGCAGGCTGGGTGACCCGATATCGCTGTAAACGCCAAGACCAATCGCCGGAACCCCCAGCGCCGCAATCACTCCGATCACAGGCCCAAGGCGGCGCGGAGTGGGTTTTGATCCTGCATCAACCTCGGCGGCCTCGGCGGCAGCCAACAAACGGCGCGACAGCTCGATCCGCGCGCTATCGGCCTCTGCGGGGGTCATCACCCCGCGCGCAAGGTCGGTTTCCACCTCGCGCAGTTGCGCACGAAACGCCTCGACATCATGCTCGGAACGGGACGCCGGAACGCTTCGAGGCCGCCAAAAAGGCAGCCCGAGCGCCAACGCGCACAAAACCGTCAAAATCCCCGCAAATACCCAAAACAGAGCCGAATCCTCCCTATCGCTGCTGCGGAACGTATGGGTCCGCGTGCCTTGCGGCAAGATGGGCCTTTCGGTGCATGTCGGTAAGTTGATATTGAACGGCGCTATCAGGGGTGCGATTGCGCCGGTTTCCGCGCGATACACCCCTCAGAATGCTTAGTCGGAGAGACGCTCATGGCCGCGAAACGCAAGCCCCGCTATTCGATATTCTCGCTCGCGCGCAACTCGATGTCGCACCATCAGGGGTGGGAAAAGGCATGGCGCTCGCCCGAGCCGAAGGCCGAATACGATGTTGTGATCGTCGGCGCGGGCGGTCACGGCCTTGCCACGGCGTATTATCTCGCGAAAAATCACGGCATCACCAACATCGCGGTGGTCGAAAAGGGCTGGCTCGGCGGCGGCAACACCGGACGTAATACGACAATCATCCGCTCGAATTACCTACAGGATTCCTCGGCGGCGCTGTTCGAACTGTCGCGCGGCCTCTTCGAGACACTCTCGCAGGAACTCAACTATAACGTCATGTTCAGCCCGCGCGGCGTGCTGATGCTGGCGCAGACCGAGCACGAAAAGCGCGCATGGCAGCGCACGCACCACGCAACCCGCCTCAACAACATTTACACCGAATGGGCTGATACCGAGCGGGTTAAAGAAATCTGCCCCATCATCAACACCGACCCCGGCGCACGCTTTCCGGTTCTGGGCGGTCTGTGGCAGCCGCGCGGCGGCACAGCGCGCCATGATGCGGTGGCTTGGGGCTATGCCCGCGCGGCGGACGAGCTTGGTGTCGACGTTATCCAGCAATGTGAAGTCACGGGAATCGACCGCGAAGGCGGCAAGGTCACCGGCGTCCAGACCACGCGCGGCGCGATCAAGTGCGGCAAGCTCGGCATTGTTGTCGCGGGCAACACCTCGCGTCTGACGGATATGGCCGGTTTCCGCATGCCATTGGAAAGCGTCCCGCTGCAGGCTCTTGTGTCCGAACCGATCAAGCCCTGCCTCGACATCGTTGTCATGGCCAACACCGTCCACGGTTATATGAGCCAGTCGGACAAGGGAGAACTGGTCATCGGAGGCGGTACCGACGGCTATAACGCCTACACCCAGCGCGGCAGTTTCCAGCACATCGAAGAGACGGTCACGGCTCTCGTCGAAACATTCCCGATCATCTCACGCCTGCGCATGCTGCGCCAATGGGGCGGGATCGTAGACATCACGGGTGACCGCTCGCCGATCATCTCCAAAACCCCGGTCGATGGGGTGTTCGTCAACTGCGGTTGGGGGACGGGCGGGTTCAAGGCCACCTGCGGTTCCGGCCATTGTTTCGCCGCGACCATCGCGAAGGGCGAACCCGACGACGTCGCCGCCCCGTTCAGCCTTGATCGCTTTGCCGAGGGCCGGATGATCGACGAAAGTGTCGCTGCTGCTGTTGCACACTGATGACGGACGCCGACCGCAAATTCCTCCGTATCGCCTTTCAGGAGGCGCAAGACGGCTTTGACGAGGGCGGTTGTCCCATCGGCTCGGTTTTGGCGCGGGGCGAAACCCTCATCGCTCAGGGTCGCAACCAACGGGTTCAGCGCGGCGACCCGATTGCGCACGGAGAGATGGATTGCCTGCGCAAAGCGGGCCGCCAAAAGTCCTATCGTGGCATGACCCTCTACACATCACTTTCGCCCTGTATGATGTGCTCGGGCACGATTATCCAATTCGGTATTCAAAGGGTTGTGGTGGGAGAGAACGAAAATTTCGGCGGCAACGAGGATTTCCTGCGCGCACGCGGCGTCGAGGTCATCGTCGCAAACGACGCTGACTGCATCGCTCTGATGGCGCGTTTCATCCGCGAAAAGCCCGACCTGTGGGCCGAAGACATCGCGGAAGATTAAATCACCGCTGTTTCCAAAAACTTCCGACCCTCCGCAATGCGGTCATAGCCGAAGGGCGACAGGTCCAGCGTACGGTATTCGCCATGCGAAATCCATTCGGCCACACCGCGCCCCATCGCCGGTGACTGCTGAAAGCCGTGACCGGAAAACCCGTTCACGAAAACGAAATTCTCAACCTCGGTATGCGGCCCGATAATCGCGTTCTGATCGAGGGCATTGAACGCGTAATGACCGGCCCATGAATTCACCAGTTTGATCGCCTCGAATTGGGGAATTCGGTTGGCAATCGCAGGCCACGCCTTTTCCTCCCAGATCGAATGATCCTGAACGAAGTCATCGTAATCAACGGCGGGGTCATCGTCGGGCGGGCAACCCGCAAGGTAATACTGGCCGTCCGTCCGCATATGAACCCCCGACGGATCAATCGTCAAAGGCAGGTCGCGGTCCAGCGGCTGCTCAGCGTCAAAGATGAAGGTATAGCGTTTACGCGGCTCGACCGGAACCTCGATACCGGCCATCCGCGACGTCAGAACCGCGCGCGGACCTGAACAATTGATCACCGTTCCGCAACCGACAACTTCACCCGATGCAAGCGAGACACTTTCAACGCGGGAACCGGCGGAATTCCTGGTCATCGCGACGACTTCATTCGTCAGAAATTCAGTGCCGCGTTCGCGCGCCGACCGTTTCCACCAATCAAACAGCGTATTGCCGTCAAAGTATCCTTCGTCGATCAGATTGTGGTTCGCACCGACAATATCATCCAGCATGTAGAACGGGTAATCCCGCGCGATCTCGTCGGGGGTCATATGCTTCGTGCCCGACCCCAGCGACGCCTGAACCGCCTGCGCCTCTTTCAGCGTATCGGCAAACTCGGTGGTATCCGCCAGATACATATAGCCATAACTTTGCAGGACCACGTCGGGAACCCGCTCGTCATTACCCATGAACTTGCGAAAATTCTTGATGTACTCCGCCCCGAACTGCGAAACGCGCACATTAATTTCGTTCGAAAACTGCTGGCGGATACAGCTGTTTGTACAGGTCGTCGACGTATTTTCGTATGTCGGATTACGCTCGACAACCAGCACAGACCCGTCGAAATCGGCGTTATCCGACAACCACCACGCAACCGACGATCCGTACATCGCACCGCCGACAATGACGACATCATAGCTGCTTTGCTTCGGTGTTTGAAAATCAACGGTCGCGTTCATGCCGGAATCCCCTCTTCGATTGAACAAGGGTTTTCACGATCCAACGGTTTTTTCAATCTCTGTGAAGCTTACGTCTTTTTCAGCGTCAACTGCGTGACATCCGTTGTTCCCGCAAGAAAGCACGCGGCACAACTCGCCAGATAGAAATTCCATTTCCGGCGGAACGGTTCGTCAAAGCCCAGCGGTTCGATTTCATCCCAGCGGTCATTAAAATCGGTCGACCATTTCCGCAGGGTTGTTGAATAGCTTTGCCCGAACTCCTGCGACCCCTGCCAGCTCAAACCGGCCTTGGCGGTCTGGTCCTTCAACGCACTCGGCGAAGGCAGCATACCGCCGGGGAAAATGTGCTTTTGGACAAAATCGACCTTACCCCGATACCCTTCGAACAGTCTGTCCGCGATGGT
>CALGNW010000030.1 GCA_937958345.1 uncultured Neomegalonema sp.
TCCAAGGTATCCTCGCACAGAGAACACACAAAATTTCACAGGCCGCGCGAGGCATCGCGCCGAAAACACGGCAGAGCACCCTTTAGCGGCTCATTCTTGATGCAGAACTAACCCGTTCGAACACCTTTTGCCAGTATCAGAGGTATGGCCGCTGCGGCTCCGTCTTGACCTCGCCTAATTGTGCGCCTACGGGTCTCTCATGCGCCTGATAGACCGGTATTTTTTTAGACAGGTTCTCGCGCCTTTCGTGTTTTTCACGTTGGTGCTGACTGCGGTTATGTGGCTGGCGCAATCGCTGCGCGTGATTGATCTGATCGTCAACAACGGACAAAGCGCCTCGATCCTGCTGATTTTTGCCGGGCCTTTGTTGCCGCTTGTCCTTTCCATTGTCTTTCCGCTCGCCGCCCTCGGCGCGACAATCTTTGCGCTCAACCGGCTGCTGTCGGATTCCGAGTTGGTCGTTGTGTATTCGGCAGGGCAGGGCAGACTGTCGTCCTTGCGCGCGGTATTTGTTTTCGGTGTCGGTGTGACCGTGGCTCTTGCCATCGTCACCGTCCTGCTCGCACCGTTGGGCGCGCGTTCGATGCGCGAGAAAACAGCAGAAGTGCGCAGTGATATCGCGTCGGCGCTGATACAGGACGGACGCTTTATGCACCCGAGTGACGGCCTGACTGTCTATATTCGAGAGGCAAACGGGCCGGGTGACATGCGCGGCGTCATGGTTCACGATGCGCGCGACGCTGATGCTGCCGTGACGTTCAATGCGCAACGCGGGGCGTTGGTAAAAACCGAGACGGGTCCGCGTTTGGTTATGTTTGACGGTTTGGCGCAGCGGGTCGATCCGAAGACCGACACGCTCTCCCTGCTTCGTTTTGATAAAATCGGATACGATTTGTCTGAATTCGTGTCAGATCCGGCAGACCGAAGGCGCAAGCCCGCCGAGTTTTTCTTCTACGACCTGATCTGGCCAAAAGACCCTGATCTGTCGGAGCGGGACTACGGAAAATACGTTTCAGAGGGCCACGAACAACTCAGCGCGCCTTTATACGGGTTTGCCATTGTCGTCGTCGCTGCGGCGGCGATGTTACAGGGGTCGTTCAGCCGCAGGGGCTATATCGGTCGCATGGTTGCGGCGGCTTTGTTAGGGGTCGGCTTGCGGGTCATTGGATTGGGCCTGCAAAGCGTCGTCAAAGGCTCGCCCGAGACTTGGCTGATTATGTACATGCCGCCGATAATCGCGTCGATCATCGCGCTGTGGCTGCTGGCACGCGGGCGCTTTCGCGGAGCCGCTTCCCGCGAACAAACTCCGGCCCCCGCATGAGGTTGCAACGATACATTGCCGGTCGTGTGACGCGGATATTTCTGACCGCCTTCGTCGCGGTTTTGCTGTTGATTACGCTCGTTGATTTCATGGAGTTGCTGCGGCGCAGCGGCGACCGCGAGGGCATCTTTTTCACGATTGTCACGATGGCCTTCCTTCACGCTCCCAGCGTTTCGATGAAGGCGCTTCCCTTCGTCATGCTGCTCAGCGCGATGTGGGCCTACATGCAGCTTGCACAATCGAGCGAGCTGGTGGCCGCCTCGGCGTCGGGGTTGTCTTTCTGGAAGATGGTCAAGCCCGGAATTTTCGCCGCTGCACTCATCGGCCTGACGGGCATCTGCGTTTACGCGCCGTTATCCGCTGCGGCATTGAATCTCTACGAAAGGCTGGATGCCAAGCATTTTCAGGGTCGCGGGACACTGTTCTCGGTATCCAGCGAAGGCTTGTGGCTGCGAGAGGGCGACGGGGTGGACCAGATCGTTATTCACGCGGCCCGGACAAATGCAGAGGGCACGGAATTGCGTGATGCTACCTTCTTTCAGTTCGGCGTCGACGATGCGTTAAAGCAACGTATCGACACGCCTGTCGCCATCCTCTCCGGCTCTAAGTGGATGTTGACCGGCGCGACCGTCCGCACGGTGCAAGAGAACCCGACGCTGCCGCCCGATGAAAAATCGCTGCCGTTTCTCGATATTCCGACGCGGCTCAGCGCGACCGAGATTCAGAACAGTTTCGCCCAACCGGACTCGATATCGTTCTGGCGTCTGCCAGAGGTTATCGAGGGGATGGAGGCGGCGGGTTTTTCTGCGCGCCGTCATAAGGCGCATTTCCATGCAATGCTGGCTCTTCCGGCGCTGCTGGGTGCGATGACCTTGATTGCCGCGTCCTTTGCAATTCGCCCCCCCCGTTTTGCCAGCTTTGGGCGCATCGCACTGGGTTGCGCTTTGACGGGATTTGCTTTCTATTTTATGAGCGATGTGAGTATGGCACTGGGTGCATCGGGGGCCGCTCCTGCGGCACTCGGAGCTTGGGGACCGGTATTCGGTGCAGGGTTTTTGGGGCTGGCGTTATCGCTCCACTTTAGGGAAGTTTGAAATGGCGCATAAGATCCAAGTGCTGTTTCAGACGATTGCTTTTTGCACGCTATCGACGATGACGGCGGCTCAGGACAACGGCGTTCAGGATTTCCTGCAACTGACCCCGGGCGACAGCGATACACCGCTGGTGATCGTGGCGGAGCAGGTCACTTACGATACCAACGGGTCTATCGCGCGGGCAATCGGTCAGGCTGAGGCCTATTACGGTCCGCGTATTCTTGCGGCAGACCGGCTGGAATACGACGAGGGTGCGGGACGCATTCGCGCTGTCGGCGCTGT
>CALGNW010000031.1 GCA_937958345.1 uncultured Neomegalonema sp.
CGCGATTGGCCGTTTGACGATCAACAGACCGGAACAACGCAATGCACTGACTTTCGCGATGTATGACGAAATCGCGGAAATCTGCCGCACGGTTCCGCAGGACGGCTCGGTAAAGGCGGTGATCCTTCGGGGGGCCGGAGATCGGGCCTTTGCCGCCGGTACGGATATGAGCGAGTTTCGCGGGTTCAGCAAACCGAGCGACGCCATCGAGTACGAAAAGACAGCCGATGCTGTTTTTACGGCAATCGAGCAATGCCCCGTGCCGACGATCGCAGCGATCACCGGCGCATGTACCGGCGGCGGCGGGGCGATTGCGGCGAGTTGTGATCTGCGGATCTGCGATACGCGGCTGAAATTCGGATTTCCTATCGCCCGCACGCTGGGAAATTGTCTGTCTATCGCCAACCTCGCGCGCCTTTCGGCTTTGATGGGACAGGCGCGGGTTCGGGAGATGATCTTTACCGCGCGTCTGATCGAAGCGCCCGAGGCCGCAGCAATCGGACTGGTGTCCGAAGTGATGGAGGATGCCGATGCCGTGCATGCCCGCGCGACGGAGCTTGCCCTTCAAATCGCCGGACACGCGCCCCTGACCTTGCGGTCAACAAAGGAAGCCCTGCGCCGCCTGCGCGTGAGCGGCGCGGGGGCGGATGACAGTGACCTTGTCACCGCCTGTTATATGAGCGCCGATTTCCGCGAAGGCATGGAGGCGTTTTTGAGTAAGCGCAAGCCGACATGGACCGGTTCGTAAGCGTAATGAAGGTATGGCGGCGTCCTGTCGGTCAGATACCGGCACTCGTATTGTTAGCGTCACAACTGAAACAGAGTTCCAAGTTCTGGCCGTCGTTCGTTACTATTCGAGATGTATTTTCTGAATATTGTAATAATGCGTTTCAGGCAGTGAAACAGTTTTTTTAGACTGTACGGAGTAACTTGTACAAATCATTCGGAGACTTAAGCAGGGGATATTATCGTGCAGGTACAAACTGATAGGCATTCAGCGAGCAATGAAGTCGTGAACCGAATTACTTGCGCTTATTATCTGGAGGAACTGCGAGAAACCTCTGATCAGCTGCGCCGACAGAGCGACAATATCATCGAGCATAGCCGCCAGTTGCGCCATTCGCTGTCCCGCACCCGCTGACCCGGTTGTTCCCGCAATAAACCCCGCGAACCGAACGGGGTTTTCCGCGGTCCGAGGCGATGCCCGAGGGCGTCGCCCGGCGACACTGCGGCACAAGACAAGCGCCTGTTGCGGTGCGCCGGTCGCGCGCCCCGCCGCAAATTCATCTTGCAAATATATTTTGTTCGCATTACGTTCACTTCAATTCAATGAAGGAGCGGCATGCAGGACGAAGCGAATATCGGATATCACCACGCGGCGCTGTTGCGCCTTGTCGGGACGATGTTTGCCGCGGTCGGGATTATACCCGGCGGTCCGCCGGTCGCGACCATGCCCGGTCACGTCCGCGCCTATGTCCTGCGCATTTTAACCGCCGCCGAGTCCGCCACGCGCCGGTTGATCATCCTTTATGCGCGCAGGATTGTCGTCAAACTGACAGCCAAACGTGCCGGTCCGCGCGGAAAAATCCCCAAGGGCAGCGGCACGGCAAAGAATGTTCCGTGCTTTCCGTTGTTCGATCCGCGCAAATATTTTGCCGAATTGGCAAAGTCCCGACGGGGCAAATCCGGTCCGGGACCACGGATCAGCGGGTTCGATGACGACAGTTGGACACCCTATGACCCCGCGCAAACAGCAAAAGCAGCCCCCGATCCGACGGCCCTGTGCCGCCGGTTGCAAGCGTTGATGGGTGCACTGGAAGATATTCAGGCACAGGCAAGGCGTCTGGCGCGTTTGCAGGCGAAACGCAAAGCCGCAGGCGAGCCGATCCGGCGCACCGAGCCGAGACGACCGGGACCACCCCCCGGTTCACGGGCGCGCAGCACCCATGAAATCGATGATATTCTCAAGGATTGCGACGAATTTGTCCTGCGCGCGGCCAAGCCGCCCGACCGGAAAGATACCGCCGCGCCCGCCTGACCTCCCCCGCTGTCGCGGTTCGGGAGGCGCGGGCCTTTGTCTGTTTAATTTACGCCGCTCACGAAGGGTTGAACTATCGTGCTTGTTCAGCGGGTCCAACCGGCACTAACGTCAGCCGCATAATGACAAGGAGGAACCTCATGAAACTGACCGCCCTTATTTCCGCATCAGCATTTGCCGCGCTTATGTCCGCCCTTCCCGCACAGGCCGAAGTCACAATCGACGCAAATTGCAACGTCAACAAATCGGTTGACGATATCAGCTATCGCGAAGCGCATGACGTGTACCTGTGCCTCGAAAAAAAGATGTTCGAAGGCTATAACACCGGCCCGAAAAAATGGGTCAACCCGAACCATGTCGGTCAGTTCCGCACATGGCAGGCGGCCAGCACCCTGCCCGCAAACCCCGGCGTCCATAGCGAGCGGTTCCTGTTCACCTATGTCAATCCGGTCGGCGCAGCGGCCTATACCCAGTTTGCCGAAGGCGTGAAAATGCCCGTCGGAACGGTTATCGCCAAGGAATCGTTCAGCATCAATTCCAAGGGTAAGTCAAAGCCGGGACCAGTTTTCTTTATGGAAAAGGTCGCCGCAGGAACCTCGCCTAAAACGGGCGACTGGTTTTACACGATGGTCGCCCCAACCGGCAAACCGCAGGCCGTAAACGTCTTTAAAGCCTGCCACGAATGCCACAGCGGATTTGAGGACAGCGATTTCCTCGGATATCCCGACGAAGAAGTTCGCCGCCGCTGACACCCGCGCCCGATAACACGATCAAAGCCGTATGCCCCGTTGCATGCGGCTTTTTTTATCGGTCGTCCATCATCTGCGGGCGGCCCATGATCATGCTCTCCTCGTCGGCAACCGTCGTCGCACGCTGGGCCGCACCGGCCACCGCCTCGCGCTCGTCCGGTGACAATTCGTCCGCGCGACGGTCGCCAAGGCGGACCGTGACCTCGCGATGGGCGAACTTGATGCCATTTGCCTCGAATACCTCGCGAATCCGCATATAAACGAGCTTTCGGGTCGTCCACTGATCGCCGGGCCGGGTCATAAACTTGACCCGAATGATCATCGCGGAGTCTTCCATTTTGTAGACGCCCTGCGATTTCAGCGGCTGAACAAACTTCTCGCCCTCGGTCGGGTGATCCAGAAGTTCGACGCCCAGCTTTTTGATCAGCTTGCGCACCTTTTCGACGTCGGTATCGTAAGTCACCCGCAGCGGCAGCTTCATCATCACCCAATCACGCGAATAGTTTGTGAGGTGCTGGATTTCGCCAAAGGGAATTGTATGCAGTGCGCCGAGGTGGTGACGCAGTTGGAACGAGCGGATCGAAATACGCTCGACCGTCCCCTTGACCGCACCGACGTCGATATACTCGCCGCGCCGGAAGGCATCATCAAAGAGAAAGAACGCGCCGGAGAGAATATCCCGAATCAGCGCCTGAGCACCGAAACCGATGGCGAGGCCGACAACACCGGCACCGGCAAAGAGGGGCGCCACGTTGATGCCACCCTCCAGCAGAACCAAAAGCAACACCGTCGCGCCGATGACGAACAACAGCAGGTTCCGGAACAACGGCAGAAGAGTTGCGAGCCGGCTGACGGAACTGACGCCGCCGCCATCGCCGCCGAGTTCTTCCTCCTCGGGCATGTCCCCGAGTTCTTCCTCCATCTTGGTATCAATCCAGATACGAACCCCCTGATAGGCAATGTATCCGACCAGCAGAATGTCGATGATGTCTTCGACACGATCCAGAAAGCGCCCCTCGTCGAACAGATGTTCAAGGTCCCAGATCGAGGCAAGCGCATAAACACCGGCCCCGATGGCAAAGATGGTTGCCACCCGGCGGGCGAGGTCTTCGAAATCGCGCAGGCCATGGATTTGCGAGCGGAATTCCGACCCCTGCAACGCAACCGTCGTCGGGCCTGACGGGCCGCTGTCCTCGTCTCCCGCCTCGCTTTGGGGATCGCCCTCTAACCCTCTTGAGGTCAGGATGATTGTCTCTTGCGCCTTGCGGTTATCCCGGTCTTCAGCACGGTCATTTGCCCGGGCAATCAGGCGTGCCTCGACCATTTTGCGCCGGTGCTGGAACAATCTGGCGATAACAAAGGCAACAACGCCATAAGCAACAATCACCGCCAACAGGATCGCATAGGCGCCCACGATTGGCGGCTGGCCGATGTCGATGCCGATGACCAGTTTGTAGGACTGATAGGCCCAGGACGACACGATATAAAGGATCACCAACGGTGCCCAGATCATCGATCCCGTTCTGGCCATCCACGTCGCCGTCTCCCAAGGCCGGTCGCCCATGAACGATTGGCTGATTGACCGGCGGTTGGCCAACACCATCGCAACATTGACAACCATGATCACCAGCGCCGCAATCAATGTGACAAGCTGATAGGGTTCGTCCTCGGTCTTCAGGTCTTCCAGCCAATACGTGAACGCGATCAGGACCAGCGAGATTGTGACGCTGATCCACAGCCAGTTAAACAGCTTTCGCGCGCAACCGTCGGACAATGTCGGAATGCGATAGTTCGGAAGATAAGGCGAAACGACCATGCGCCAGATAATCGCCGAGGCGCGTGCAATCGCAATCGTCGGCACGACCACAAGGACGGTTTTCTGGGTAGCGGGATCGCTAAGGTCCAGGAAAGTGGCGGTCAGCAGCCCGACAATAACAAGCGAAATCAGAATGCCGATAAGTCCCAACAAGGCCCGTATTGCCAGCACCGGCAGCTTTTCGGCTATACCGAGCGGTTCGGGAACCTGCAGCCCGACAAACCACGGCCCGACGATACGCCTGCCGTAAATCTGCGTCTCGAGCACATAGGCAATTCCGAAGAACCCGATAAGCCACAACGTCACACCGCCAAAATACATGCCGCTGCGCGTGGGACTCATCTCGGCTATTGATGCGCCAAGGTCGGGCAACAGCTTTGGCGTATCCGAAAGAAGCTTGAGCAGTCCCGTGCGAAATTTTTCCAGATTGAACTGTGTCGCCGACAGCATGCTGATGTCTTTGCCGACGCGCTCGTAATCCTCGGCGCTGAGCGTATCATAAAGCCCGACTTCGGCGTTCGGGTCCTGCTGTGTCGCCAACACGCCGTAATCCGATACGGACTGGGCATGACCGACGCAGACGCTTGCAAACAGCAGCAGCATTGCAGTCACAAACGCTCGCATTATCGACATCGCGCCAGCATTGGGGCAGACAGGTTTATCAGGCACAGTGTAATGTCCACCAGATTGTTGAGTTCGCATGATGGATCTCAGCCGCACAGGACGCAAGATCGAAAGGGGTGCTTCACCGAATGCTGACGAACACCCCAAAGGCGGACAGGTCCGAAAACACCGTTGCGCCGCGTATTCTTTTCTACAGCCACGACACATTCGGCCTCGGTCATATCCGGCGCACCCGCGCGATTGCGATGGCGCTGGCAAAGGCAAATCCGGGAGCGAGTATCCTGATTGTCACCGGGTCGCCTATCGTCGGACGGTTCGATTTCCCCGACGGCGTTGACTTTGTTCGCATTCCCGGCGTGGTGAAGCTGTCGAGCGGGGATTACGTTACCCACAATATGAACCTGGAAATCGCGCATACCGTTAAACTGCGCCGTGCAATTATCCGCCAAACGGCGCGGGTCTTCGATCCGGACCTTGTGATTGTCGATAAGGAACCAACCGGATTTCGCGGCGAGATGCTGCATACCCTTAAAAAAATGCGTGAGCGCGGGGCCAAGATCGTCCTCGGTGTGCGTGATGTGCTGGACGAACCCGAAGCTCTGGCCCGCGAATGGAAGCGCAAAAAGGCAATCGAAGCGGTCGAAACCTTTTATGACGAGCTTTGGGTCTATGGCTTGAAAGACATATACGAGCCTTTGCAAGGCCTGGCACTGTCTAAGGCCGCGCTGTCAAAAGTGCGGTACACGGGATACCTCAGACGGGAACCGGCAGACTGGCCCGATCCGTCAATACCGCGCGACAGGCCCGATGATTTCGTCCTGATTACGCCGGGCGGCGGCGGCGACGGAGATATGCTGATCGACTGGACTCTGTCGGCCTATGAAGCCGACCCGTCCCTGTCGGTTCCGGCAGTGATGATTTTCGGACCTTTTATGAAGCCGGAAAGCCGACGGTCATTCGAGCGCCGCGCTCACAGATTTCGCACCATCGAGACACTGTCTTTTGATTCGCGGATCGAGCGCCTGATGATCGAGGCCAGCGGCGTTATCGCGATGGGCGGTTACAATACGTTTTGCGAGGTTCTGTCATTTGACAAACCCGCCGCAATCGCCCCCCGCGTTACGCCACGGCTGGAACAGTTCATCCGCGCCGAGGCAGCCGAGAAATTCGGCCTCGTCCACATGCTGCCGCCTGTTGACAATGGCACTGTGCCCGACCCCAAGGTAATGGGCGACGCCATTCGGGCGTTGACCACGCAAGCCCCGCCAAGCAAGGCCAATATTTCAGGGTTGCTGGACGGATTGGACCGCGTGGTCGCGCTCGCCGCTGCCGCATTGGCGGAGCCGCGCAGGTGAGCCGATCTCGTGTTGCGATTGTGATGAAGGGCTACCCTCGGCTGTCCGAGACGTTTATCGCGCAGGAACTGTACGGGCTGGAGGCGAAAGGCATTGCCTTTGATATCTGGTCTCTGCGCCATCCGACAGACGGTCAGGAGCACCCGATCCACGGCAAAATTTCTGCACGCAGGCGCTATCTGCCCGAATACCTGCGACATGAACCGTGGCGCGTTATCAAAGGAGTCGCCTCGCAAATCTGGAGGCCCCGCTTCTGGCGTGCAGCGAGCGTCTGGATGCGCGATCTCGCCCGCGCCCGGGACTTAAACCGCATTCGGCGCTTTGGCCAAGCCGCTGTGTTCGCGCGCGAATTGCCCGCTGAAACCGAATTTCTTTACGCACATTTCCTGCACACACCTGCATCGGTGACGCGGTACGCGGCGATGATGCGCGGTATCCCGTGGGGGTTCTCCGCCCACGCAAAGGATATCTGGACGACGAGCGTCTGGGAAAAACGGGAGAAGATCGCGGATTGTGCCTTTGGTGTGACCTGCACCCGTTACGGCGCGCAAACGCTTCAGGATTTGGCCGACGATCCTGAAAAGGTTTCACTGGTCTATCACGGGCTGGATTTGTCGTCTTTGCCGGCGCCTCCTGCGCGTCCGGTCGCCGCGCCGAATGCGCCGCTGCATATTTTATCCGTGGGTCGGTTGGTCGAGAAAAAGGGATATGATCTGCTGTTGACGGCGCTTGCCGGACTGCCCGCGGGCACGGCTTGGCACTTCACGCATATCGGCGGCGGCGAGTTGAAGCACGCGATGCAGGCCATGGCCGCCGAACTTGATATCACCGACCGGATCACCTGGCGCGGAGCACAGGACCGTGAAGGGGTTTTCGCCGCAATGCGGGAGGCCGACTTGTTCGTTCTGCCCAGCCGCATAACGGCATCGGGTGATCGCGACGGCCTGCCCAATGTATTGATGGAGGCGGCGAGCCAGAACCTGCCGGTTCTTTCAACCGCCGTTTCTGCGATACCCGAGTTTGTCGAGGATGGTGTGTCGGGCACTTTGGTCCCGCCTGACGATGCCGATGCGCTGCGGAACGCGCTTGTTGCCTTGGCCTCGGACCCCGAAAAACGTGGCTCTCATGCGGAGCATCTGCGGGCGCGACTGGTAACGGATTTTGGAGCGCAACGCGGAATTGATGCTGTTGCCGAGCGAATCCGCGCGCATCTGCGCCCATGAAAGTCGCGTTCTACGCACCTATGAAACCGCCGGGTCATCCAACCCCTTCCGGCGACCGGCGCATGGCCAGATTGATGATGCAGGCGATTGCCCGCGCACAATATCAGGTATTTCTTATCAGCGATTGGCGCACCTATGACGGCAAGGGCGACGCCGACCTGCAGCAGAAAATGCTGGCGGAGGCTGAGTGGGAAATTGACCGGATCAAAAACCTGTATTCAGCCAATCCGCCGAATCTCTGGTTCACCTATCACTGCTATTACAAAGCGCCTGACCTGATCGGACCCGCTATCGCGGATCACTTCAAAATCCCTTATGTTATCGCAGAGGGTAGCCGCGCGAAAAAGCGGATCGGCGGACCTTGGAACGCCTTTGCCTGCGCCGCAGAAGCCGCAATCGATGCCGCCGATGCCCTGCTGGCAATGACGGACCACGACAGATTCGCTCTGGAACGGGATCGTGTTGACGGTCAAAAAATCATCGACCTGCCGCCATTTGCCGACCTTTCCGAATTCGCACAGCCAAAAGAGCCAAATGATACCGGAAAACTGCGCCTGTTGACCGTCGCCATGATGCGGTCCGGGGCGAAAATGAAATCCTACGAACGCCTTGCAGCGGCACTCGCACACATCTCAAAGCCGGTTGACCATATCATCGTTGGCGATGGACCGATGCGTCAAAAGGTTGAAGCTTTGTTCCCGAACGCTAATTTTAAGGGCGCGTTGCAACTTGATGCTTTGGCAGCCGAATACGCGGGTGCGGATGTTTTTGTATGGCCCGGTGTCGAGGAGGCATATGGAATGGTCTATCTGGAAGCACAGGCGAGCGGCCTTCCGGTCGTCGCGGAAGATCACCCCGGTCCGAGGTCGGTCGTCGCCTCGAACCTCGTGCCGCCCTGCGATCCGGTCGCTTTTGCAAGCGCCATCGAAGGTCCGCACCACGATCCCCGTTCGTACATGACCGAACATCACAGCATTGACCGCGCCGCCCTGAATCTGCGCGAAACGCTTGGTGGGCTGGTATGAGAATCGGACTCATGCGGCACGGGCACACGGATTGGAATCGCGCAGGCCGTCTGCAGGGCAGAACCGACCGGCCACTGGAGGCGGGAGAACCGGAACGCCTGGGACAGTTCACCCTGCCAGCGGAATGGCGGCACGCCGATGTTCTCGCCAGCCCCCTGCAACGGGCAAAAGAAACTGCGCGCATCGTTTCCGGCACTGTGCCGAGGACAGACGACCGCCTGACCGAGATGAGCTTTGGCGATTGGGAGGGCCAGTCGGGCAAAGATTTGCGTGAAGATCCGTCGAGCGGGTTTCGGGATGTCGAATACTGGGGCTGGAACTACCGGCCACCGAATGGCGAAAGCCCTCTAGAGGTCTGGAACCGGGTTTCCGAGGCACTTGACTCAATAACAAACGACACACTGATCGTCTGCCATATCATCGTGATGCGCGTCGTTCTCGCCAAAGCCCATGGCTGGGATTTCGAGGGCGAGCCGCCCTTTAAGGTCAAACGTGACCGGATATACGGCGTCACGATCGAAGACGGGGTTTTCGAGGCGGATGCTGAACCCGTCCGATTGCTGCATCCATGAGGGTCGCATTCCTCGTTACTCATCTGCTGGGTACAGGGCATTTGAAGCGGGCATCTTTGCTGGCCGACGGGTTTGTTCGGGCGGGCCATGAGGCCGTCGTCATCAGCGGCGGATTTCCTGCACCGAATGCCAGTCCTGAGCTGGCAACGCTTGTTCAGGTAAGCCCATTGCGTTCGGATGCTGATTTCCGCTTGTTATACGGCGAGAATGGAGAGGCCACCCCCGCTTTATTCGGTCAGCGAAGGATGGAGATTGGCGAGAGTATCACGGGACTCAGTCCCGATTTGCTCATCACCGAACTGTTCCCCTTTGGCCGGAGAAAACTGGCCGGCGAATTCGAAGCCGCGATTGAGGCTGCCGACGGTGCGCTGATCTACTGTTCAATCCGCGACATCCTGCAATATCCGCGTAAAGACGGTCGGGCCGCAGAGGCGGAACACCGGTTCAAAAGCCTGTTTGATGGCGCGTTCGTTCATGGCGACCCCGCGCTGGCTCCCCTTTCAGACAGTTGGCCTTTGCCGGATGAGTTGAGGGGCAAACTTGCCTATACCGGCTATGTCGCCGGGCATAATCAAAGCATTCAGGCGCGTTCAGACGCGGGGAACGGCGAGATTATCGTCGCAGCCGGGGGTGGCTCGGTTGGTGATCGCCTATTCGAGGCCGCCGCAGACGCGGGCGATGAAACATGGCGGTTGCTCGTCGGCGGACACGATCGCCAGCAACGCATTGACGCGCTGCGCGCCAGAAATTCAACGCCGATCATTGAAGCGACGCGGTCCGATTTTCGTTGCCTGCTCGAAAACGCCGACCTCGCAGTTCTTCAATGCGGATACAATACGGCGCTGGACGTCATCCAAAGCGGCGTTCGCACGGTCTTTGTTCCTTTTGAAGGAGAAGGAGAGACCGAACAAATCACACGGGCGACGGCACTATCCAGCCGTTTCGGTTCGGGCCTATTGCGGGAGCAGGACTTGACATCGGAAACACTGACGAAGGCGGTGAAGGAAGTCCGAATTGCCGGAAGGCCCGATTTTTCGGGCTTATCACTGGACGGGGTTGCCAACACGATCGCCCTGGCGGAAAAAGCAGTTGCAGGCCGAAAATGACAGACTGGTCACGGCTTGACGCGGCGTTGGATAAGGCTGAAACACCCGCATTTTGGTGGCGGGACGACGATGCGATTGCCGACACTCCTGCCCTTCATCGTTTGCTCGATATGGCCGAAAGCATCGCCGCGCCGTTAGTGCTCGCGGTTATCCCCGGAAATCTGACGGACGGTCTTGCCCAAGCGATCGAGGGACGCGACGTAACGACAGCCGTTCATGGCTGGACCCACACCAATCATGCGCCCGTATCTGAGAAAAAGGCAGAATTCCGAAACCATCGCCCCGAGGCCGTGTTGATGGACGAAGCCCGGCGCGGTTTGGGGATACTGGACGACGCTTTCGGCGTTCAATCCCTGCCGCTGTTCATTCCGCCGTGGAATCGGGTGGCCATCGATTTGCCGCTGGCTCAGTGCGGATTTTCCGGGATTTCCATTTACGGACAAAGGGAAGTTTCATTTGAACGGAACCTCGTCCGGTTTGATTCCCACCTTGATCCTATCAATTGGCGCGGATCGCGTTCAGCTGTCCCATTGCAACGAATAATTGACGAAATCGCGGATTTGCTGGCCTCGGACGCCCCAATCGGGCTGATGACTCACCATCTCGTCCATGACGATGCAATCTGGACGTTATGCGAAACACTGGTTACTCGCCTAAACCATAGAGGTGTGCAGTGGATTTCTGCGCGTGATTTACTGACTCGCGCGCCGGATTAATCGGGGCTAGGCTCAGTGCATGAGCGAACCTATCCTGAGTGTTTCCGACCTCGCCATCTGCTTTGGGCGGGGCCGCAGTGAAAATGAAGTCGTTTCCGGCGTGTCTTTGTCGTTGCATGCGGGCAAGACACTGGCGCTGGTTGGCGAGTCCGGGTCGGGCAAGACCATTACCGGACGTGCCATGATGGGGCTGTTGCCGGCGAAAGCCCGGATCACACGCGGGCAAATCAACTACACGCCGCCGGGCGGAAAAACAGAGAATCTGGTCGATGCCTCAACGCGCAGACTGCGTGCGCTGCGCGGATGCGAGATCGGCATGATTTTTCAGGAACCGATGAGTTCTCTGTCGCCGTTTCATACCATTGGCGCGCAAGTAAAAGAGGGCTTGTTGCTGCACGGAGAAAAGGACGACCGGACCGCGCGCGAACGCTGTATCGAGACGTTTGAGAAGGTCGGTTTTCCCGACCCGAACCGCGCCTATGATGCCTACCCTTTCGAGCTTTCGGGTGGCATGCGGCAACGGGCGATGATCGCAATGGCCACGATTTGCCGCCCCGCCGTGCTGATCGCTGATGAACCGACCACCGCGCTCGACGTCACGACGCAAGCGTTAATTCTTGACCTGATCCAAAAGCGCCAAGAAGAAACCGGCATGGCAGTGCTGTTGATCACCCATGATCTGGGCGTTGTGTCCAATATTGCCGATAACATTACCGTCCTGCGCAAGGGACGCGTGATGGAGGCCGGGACGGCGCGGGATCTGCTGACCGATCCTCGGCACCCCTATCTCAAGCGCCTGATTGATGCCGCGCCCGATGTGGATGTCAGTGCCGCGCATAACCCAACGCCCTCTTCCGACTTTATTGTCGAGGCGCGAAACGTATCAAAAACGTTTACCTCGCGCGGGCGCGGGTTGTTCGGCGTCGGGTCAGAAAAGATACATGCCCTGCGAGACGTCGATTTAACGATCCCGCGCGGTGAAACGGTTGCGCTTGTCGGTGAGAGCGGGTCAGGCAAGTCGACGTTGGCGAATGTCGTCCTGCACGCCACGAAGCCTGACGCCGGTGCGTCGCTGACGTATCATTGTGAAGATACCGGCAAGGCGTTGAATATCCCCGAGCTTTCGGGAACCGAGCTGACGCGGTTTCGGCGTGAGGTGCAGGTCGTCTTTCAGGACCCCTATGCGTCGCTCAGTCCGCGCATGACCGTGCAGGATATCCTCGCCGAGCCGCTCGCAATCCATAACGTGTGCGATGTCGCCGAGCGGCGGGATCGCAGCGCCGCTATGTTGAAACGTGTCGGGCTGGACCCGTCCCATCTCGGGCGGTTTCCGCACGCGTTTTCAGGTGGGCAGCGACAACGTATTTCGATTGCGCGTGCGCTTATGTTGCAACCGAAGCTTCTGATCTGCGACGAACCGACATCGGCATTGGATGTTTCGGTGCAGGCACAGGTTCTAGAACTGCTCGATGAATTGCGCGAAGAGTTCAACCTCAGCTATCTGTTCATCAGCCACGATCTTGCGGTCGTCTCGCGGCTTGCGGATGAAATTGCCGTGATGTGCCGGGGGGCGATTGTCGAACAAGCGCCTGCGCGGGCTTTGTTTGAAAATCCGTCGCACCCTTACACAAAAGCACTGATGGCCGCCGCACCGGACCCGCATCCTGACCACAAGCTGGATCTGAACGCTATTGCCCTTGGTGCGGGTGCGCGGCCCGAGGAATGGCCTGCCCCGTACCGGTATGACCGCGCAAATCCGGCCCCTTTACGAGAAGTTGACCCCCGTCATTTCGTTCGTATGACGGCATGAGGAATCCCGAATGTTGAAACGCCTGAGCCTAGCCGCACTTTTGCTCTGCACGCCGGCGCACGCCTTTAGCCCCGTCGAAACGCCCCTGTTTGCGGATAAGGTTGCTGAGGGCGCGCTTCCGCCGGTCTCGGAACGCGCACCGCGTGAACCGCTGATTGTTGATCTGGAAGGCAAAGGCCGCCAGATCGGTCGGCAGGGCGGCACAATCCGCACGCTGATCTCAAAGGGAAAAAATATCCGCTATATCGTTGTGTGGGGATACGCACGATTGGTTGGCTTCGACGAAAATTATCAGCTGCAAGCCGATCTCCTCGAAAGCTACGAAGTTGACGACGACCGGGTATTTACCCTGCATCTTCGAGAGGGACACAAATGGTCGGACGGTCATCCATTTACCACCGAAGATTTCCGGTACTGGTGGGAAGACGTCGCTAACAATGCAGAGTTGTCCCCTGCGGGTCCGCCCCGATACATGCGCGCGCACGATAAGCCGCCGACCGTCGAAATCATCAGTGAGACGACGATCCGCTTCACTTGGGAAGATGCAAATCCAAGCTTCCTCACGCAGCTTGCAGCAGCGCGGCCACCATTCATCTACCGGCCCGCGCACTACATGAAAAACTATCACATCGACTATACGCCTGTCGAAAAGCTGCAATACCTGATCGAACAAAAGGGCGCTAGGAACTGGGCGCAGCTGCACAACAAGTACGACAATATGTACAAGTACGATAACAAAAAGCTGCCGACGCTTCAGCCCTGGATCAATACGACAGGCAAAAAAGCGCAACGCTATGTTATGCGCCGCAACCCGTTCTTTCACCGCTTTGACAGCAAGGGCCAGCAACTGCCCTACGTGGACAATGTCGAGATGACCGTCTCTGCAGCAAGCTTGTTCCCGGCGAAGGTTTCAGCGGGCGAGGCCGACCTTCTGGCAAGCGGGCTTGGTTTTCCCAGCATCCCGATTCTCAAGAAAGGCGAGGCCAAGAACGACTACACCGCGCGGCTTTGGCCAACCGGTGCGGCCTCTCACATCGCACTCTATCCGAACCTGAATTACTTCGATGAGACATGGCGGAACGTTTTGCGCGATGTCCGCTTTCGACGGGCATTGTCCCTCGGTATTGATCGGAAAATTATCAACCGGACACTCTATTTCGGACTCGGTGATGATGCCGGCAACGGCGTTCTGGAGGACAGCCCGTTTTACGACCGCACCAACGCATTCGCCTTTGCAAACTTTAATCCGACAACCGCAAATGACCTGCTTGACCAGATCGGCCTGACCGAACGGCGCGGCGATGGCGTTCGCCTGTTGCCCGATGGTCGTCCTCTCGAAATCATCGTCGAAACGATGGGAGAACGCGAAGAGGAAATCGATGCGCTGCAGCTTATTGGCGAGACTTGGCGTGACATCGGTATCAAGCTGATCGCACGCCCTTCCGACCGCAACATCCTGCGTCAACGCGCGTATGCTGGCCGCACGATGATGACCGTCGCGAAGGGCTGGGATAACGGTGTGCCATCGGCAACAACATCGCCAACCGCCCTTGCCCCGACCGAACAGGATAATCTGATCTGGCCGATGTGGGGACAACACTTCCAAACGATGGGCGGGTCCGGTTCGTCGCCCGATATCGAGGAAGCGCGACGTCTGCTCGAACTTTATATCGCCTGGCAGGATGGGGTTTCTCCCGATGGAGTCGAGATCAACCGAGACGATATCTGGAAAGAAATGCTCAAGATCCACGCTGAGCAACAATATATCATTGGCATTGTCAGCCGTGCCCCTCAGCCTGTCGTTGTCAGCAACAAGCTGCGCAATGTCCCGCAAGAGGGGCTGTATACTTGGGATCCCGGCGCGCAATTCGGCGTTCATCGCATGGATGAATTCTGGTTCGCCTCTCCTGAAAAAACGGCGGCCCTTCAATGAGGGCGCGGCAGTGTTTCGAATCGCCATACTTAAGAGCGGAGCGCAGTAGATGATCCGCTATCTCGGACAGCGTTTCCTGACGATGTTGGTCACTTTGGCCATCGTTTCCGCATTGGTATTTTGGATAATCAATCTGCCGCCCGGCGATTATCTGTCGAACCAGATTGCAGAACTGCGTGCACAAGGCGAGGCGGCCAGCATCGAGCAGGCGGAGTTTCTAAGGCAACAATATTCGCTCGATCAACCGCTCTGGAAACAGTACTTTATTTGGCTCGGTGCGATGCCTGGACCCGATGGATATACGGGCCTGCTTCAGGGTGATTTTGGTTGGTCGTTCGAATTTGATCAGCCGGTAAAGGATGTCCTGGGCGAGGCGCTGTGGCTCACATGCCTCGTGAATCTGGCCGCGCTTTTGTTTATCTACATCGTGTCGTTGCCCTTGGGCGCCATCGCGGCGGTACGGGCCGGAAGCTGGCTCGATTATCTGATCGCCATTATCGGATACATCGGTCTGGCCACGCCAAACTTTCTGCTGGCGCTGATCCTTCTGTACTATGGTCAGATATATCTCGATCTTCCGGTCGGCGGGTTGATGGACCCGTCATTTGAGGGCGAACCGCTGAGCTGGGCAAAGGTCAAGTCCGTGCTGGCACATCTGATCGTCCCGACAATCGTCATCGGAACCGCCGGAACTGCGGCAATGATCCGCCGGTTGCGAGCAAACTTACTGGATGAACTTGGGAAACCTTACGTGGTTACCGCCAAGGCCAAAGGCCTGTCCGCAACGAAGCGTGTCGTCAAATATCCGCTGAGGGCCGCACTGAACCCTTTCGTGGCCGATATTGGCAATCTGCTGCCGTCACTTGTCAGTGGGTCTGTTTTGGTATCCGTTGTTCTGAGTCTGCCTACGCTCGGCCCTGCCCTGCTAACGGCGCTGCGCACACAAGATCAGTATCTTGCCGGCTTTATCTTGTTGTTTGTGTCAGCTCTGACACTGATTGGCATGCTCGTTTCGGACATTCTGCTCGCGATCCTTGACCCCAGAATACGCTTCGGAGGGCGAGGTAAATGAGCCGAGATATCAATACCGTCAGCGGCAACACGCCGTCCGCAACCGACCCCGATGCCCGTTATATTGACAACGAAATCTATCACCCGGACGCAGAAACAGATACTGGCGGCGCGAGGCCAGATTTGGATATGCCGACGGCAAAGCTGATCCGGCGGCGCTTTTTCAAACACAAGCTGGCAGTGATTTCCGCGGTATTTCTGGCGTTTTTGTATCTGTGCGTTCCGTTTGTGGAACTGATCGCACCCTATGACGCCAATACCAGAGACGCCAATCATCTGTATGCGCCGCCGCAAGCCGTGCATCTGTATCACGAAGGCGAATTCATCGGGCCATTTGTCTATCCGACAACCGCAAAACCCGATCTGGAAACATTCAGATGGAATTACGTCGAGGACCGCAAAACACCTCAAAAACTGCGGTTTTTCTGTTCAGGAGAAAGCTATGAGTTCTGGGGGCTGATAAAAGGATCATTTCATTTCGTCTGTCCGCCCGAGGAAGGATCGTTCTTCCTGTTAGGCGCAGACCGGTTGGGGCGGGATGTCTTTTCCAGACTTGTTTACGGCGCGCGGCTGTCTCTGACAGTCGGGCTGATCGGTATTGTAATTTCTCTGACCATCGGGATGACACTTGGCGGTATGGCCGGATACTTTGGCGGATGGGTCGAGTCTGTTGTCCAACGGATGATCGAGGTCATTAGAAGCCTGCCAGAACTCCCGATATGGCTTGCGCTATCGGCTGCCGTACCGGCCACGTGGTCTCCGGTCTCGGTCTTTCTGATGATTTCAATTATTCTAGGGTTGCTCGACTGGCCAGGACTGGCGCGTGCAGTCCGATCCAAGTTACTCGCGCTGCGCGAGGAAGATTTTGTCAGAGCAGCAGAGCTTGTCGGCGCAAAACCGAGCAGGGTAATCAGGAAACATCTGCTCCCCAATTTCATGTCGCATATCGTCGTCAGCGCATCATTGTCGATCCCAGCGATGATTCTTGGTGAGACGGCACTCAGTTTTCTGGGCCTCGGGCTGAGACCTCCCGCGACCAGTTGGGGCGTGATGTTGAACGAGGCGCAGAACCTGACGGTAGTTGAATTTTATCCGTGGGTCGCAAGCGCGATGGTTCCGGTTATGCTTGTCGTGTTGGCATTCAACTTTTTAGGCGACGGCCTGCGCGACGCGATGGACCCCTACAGCTAAATATTTGGCTGTTAGGGTTCCACCGAGGCGCAATAAAATCAGAACAGTCCCCGACCCCCCTGCAGATCCTGTGAGGAGTTCCCGACAACCGAGGGGGGCTGTTGCGTGACACCAACAGGAGCACCGGGAAAAGCCTGCCCCGGTTGCGGAATGTAGCCACCAACTGGCGGCTGTACTCGAATGGCAGGATCTTCAGAGAGGATCATTTGCCCGGTGTTCGGATCGAACTGGATCAGCGGTTGTGACGGGTCCGTCGGCTGCTGTTGGAATTGTGGTTGCTGCAGTGGTTGACCTGCAATCTGGCCTTGATCGACATAAACGGGTTGCGTTTGAATACCATAATCAACGCCATACCCCACCGCGTAATCAAACGGCGCTGTTCCCTCGCGGAATGCTTCGTAAATCACGTTTGGACCGAACACTTCGTTCGAGACACGCTCACCCGTATTCCGGTCAATTTTTACAAGCTCGACACCTTCGGGCGGCTCGAACCGCTCTGGGATTCGGTCCGCCATCGCGTCGCGCATAAATTGGTCAAAGATCGGCCCGCAAAGCGCGCCACCGGAAGCTTTTTCACCCAGAGACTTCGGAGTGTCATATCCGATGTAACACCCGAAAACGAGGTTTGGAGTAAAGCCCACGAACCATGCATCACGCGCCTCGTTCGTCGTGCCAGTCTTTCCGCCCACCGGAAATCCGAGCAACTGGAGGCGCGTTGCCGTGCCGCGCAAAACAACCCCCTCCATCAGCGATACCGTTTGATAGGCAGCGATCGGGTCCATAACCTGCTCGCGCTCAGCAGGCGCATTTTCCACAATCCAGTCGGCCCCAAGCGGGAAGGGATTACCATCGCGGTCACGAATCGACTCGACAAAGCTCGGCACGACTTTTTTGCCGCCATTGACAAACATCGAATAGGCCGCCGCCATACGGGCCAGCGTCGTTTCGCCGGCGCCAAGCGAGTATGAGAGGAAAGTCGGCATATCGTCGTAGACGCCGAACTTTCGCGCAGTTTCTCGAACTTTATCCATGCCCACGCTTTGAGCGAGCCGGATGGTGATAAGGTTGATCGACTTTTCGAGACCAATCCGCATCGGGATCGGACCGTAAAATTCACCTTCGGTGTAATTTTTCGGACGCCACAATTCTTGGTTATTGCCCTGATATACTGTGATCGGCGCATCCAGCACCACTGTCGCAGGCGTAAAACCATTTTCAAACGCGGTCGCGTAAATGAACGGCTTAAACGCCGATCCCGGCTGCCGGTATGCCTGCGTGACGCGATTAAAGACGCTTTGCTGCGCACTGAAACCGCCCTGCATAGCCAGTACACGACCCGTTTCAGGTTCCATCGCGATAACCGCGCCATTCGCTTCAGGAAGTTGACGCAGACCATATTCGACCGGAGCATCCTCCGCCGCGTCATCATCAGGATCGAGAGCAGTCACATAGACGACATCACCGCGCGCAAACACCTGGGCCATCCGTTCGATTTTAGGTCCCAGACCATTCGGCGCACGACGCCGCGCCCACTCAACATTCTTTTTGAAGATGCTGACAGTTTTGTTCTTTTCGCGCGTAATCCCGATCAGCGCCTCGTCCTCGGTCATTTTGAGAACGACACCGATCATCCATTTTCCAATGTCCTGCGGCAATCCAAGCGCTTCCACACGCTCCTGCCACTTCTCGTCAGGGATCACTGTACCGAGGGGGCCACGATAACCATTGCGACGTTCGTACCGAGACAGGCCTTCACGAAGTGCATCAGACGCATATTCTTGGATTTCGTCATCAAGGGTCGTTCGGATCTGCAAGCCGCCGCCATACAATCGCCGGTCGGCAAATTCGTCGGGCTTGTCCTCACCGTTTGCTTCGGCTTGCGCTTTTAGCGACGCGAGCATTTGAGTGCGGACTTCCTCGATCATGTAAGCGGAAGCCCAGTCGTATGTATCCTCAATCCGCTCTTTCTTTGTCTGGCGGGTGACGAGAGATGTCTTCTTCGCCGCCTCACCGGTCTCGGCATCCAAATGTCCATTGTCGACCATTTCGGTCAAAACGTAATTCCGGCGCGCGACGGCGGCGTCTTTGTTACGGATAGGATGAAGCGCAGACGGGGCTTTTGGAAGTGCGGCAAGATATGCGGCCTCTTCCGGTTCGAGATAGACGAGTTGCTTGCCGAAGTAATTCTGTGCGGCAGCAGCAACACCATAGCTGCGCGCGCCCAAATAAATCTGGTTCAGATAAATCTCGAGAATTTGGTCCTTCGACAATGCGTTCTCGAGGCGAACGGCCAGAATGCCCTCCTTAACCTTGCGCGTGATGCTCCGCTCGTTCGTGAGAATCATATTCTTCACGACTTGCTGCGTAATCGTCGAAGCCCCGCTCATGCGACCACCACGGCGCAACGTGTCGACGTTGCGGATCATGGCCTTCGCGATACCGACCGGATCAATTCCGCGGTGATCGTAGAAATTCTTATCTTCTGCGCTAATAAAAGCGTTCTTCACCAAATCGGGCACGTTAGCAATTTCGATAACCGCACGCTGCTCCTTGGCAAACCGGGCGACAACATTGCCATCATCATCGGTCACAACGGATGTTTCCGGTGGAGTGTAATCCTCCAAATCCGCAAACTCAGTCGGCAAATCATGCCCATGCCACCAAATTGCACCGACAGCTATGACTGCTCCGACGACGAACAGCATCGCTAAAGTACTGAATATATATCCCAGAAAACGGAACATTTTTACCCTCTGGTTCCGGCCACACCACGCTTTACACAGACGAACAAAGTGACGCCAAGGATGGCGAAACTAAGTGCGGCCTGCCGGTTTCATCGTTGGTGTCGTTTGTGCATCACATATGGTTACCGATTGGTTTTAAAGTCGCGGCCACCGTTTACAATTCGGTACTGGTCGATCGCCCGCTTTACAGCTTCGGCGGTTTTTAAACGCCAGACTTCGGAAGTCAGCCGCTTGCGGTCTGTTTCATTTGACAAGAATCCGAGCTCAAGCAGCACCGATGGCATATCGGGGGCTTTGAGGACGTGAAAACTATCCCGGCGCAGCGGACGCCGCAAAACAGGAGTTTCTTTCGCAACCTCACCGACAACCAACTCTGCAAATTTAAGCGAGCGCGCCTGGGTATCCCGCCGGGCAAGGTCAACGAGCAAACGAGCCACATCTTCCCGTTCCGCAGCAAGATCAACGCCCGCAACCTTGCCCGCATTGGCCCGCTTCGTTGCGATATCGTCCAGCGTCTCTACCGAAGCTTCCTCTGAAAGAGTATACGCGGTCGCTCCCTTCGCACGAATGTTGTCGCTCCAGTCAGCATGGATTGAAATAAAGAGATCTGCATCGTTCCGGCGAGCGAAAAAGACGCGCTCTTTTAGCTTTACGCGCGTGTCTGTCTCACGGGTCAAAAAAACTTCGTAGTTCGGATCAACTTCCAAAAGAGAAGCGAGCGTTTTTGCGAATGCCAGGTTGACCTTCTTCTCTTCAATACCGCTTTGGGACCCTGTTCCGGGATCTTTTCCCCCATGGCCGGGGTCAATAACGATGCGGAGAGGTCGGCGGTTCGGCCTTTCCAAAGCGGGTTTTACAACATCGGGGCTTCGAACGTCGGGGATATCGAGGTCAGGCGGCTCTTTTGCGGTGTCGGTATCATCGGGCGCAGGAGCAAGATCAGGAAGCGCCTTCGGCTCAAGTGCGGCCACTTCGATTTCAGAAGTATTTTTTGCAGGTCCGCCGAACGCTTCGGCCAACACATCTCCCAATTCGTCGAACCTGGCCTTCGACGGATCAAAACTGCGCGATTGAAACACAGACTTTGTCGCAGGATCAACGGTCGACGCTGCAGGCAGGTCAATCACCGGAAAAGGCTTCGCAGCAAAGGTTGGCACAGGCCTCTCGGGCGTCATTACCCTCCGAAACGGCTCGGCAAACGAAGAAGGTTTCGCTGCGGTCGAGTTCGCAAGATCAATTTCATAAAGAAAGACACGATTCAGGCGTGATGACTTTCGCCCGACAATTTGAGCAGGCCCGGACAAATCCAGCACCAGACGCGAAACACCCGGCTGGAAGAGACCGAAGCTATACTTTTTGACAAGCGGACTATTTACAGACCCACTGGGTTTAGGAATGCGCCAGAGCAATTCGGGCAGATCGATCACCAGACGGTGAGGTCGACCCATCGTAAACAGATTCGGTGCAATCGGGGCCGTCGTTTCAAGAACAACCCGCGTAAAGCCCGGATGTGTTTGAACACGAACCGTATCCACCGCAGGCGGCGAAGCGCGGGCAGTCGTGCAAAACAGTGTCAGCGCCAGCAAAAGCGGCGCAGCGACACAAAAAGCGAGAGAAAGCGGGTAACTACCACGCATTGTGCTCGATCCAATCCATTGCATGCCCCTCTTTGCGGAGGCTGCGATTAACGAATTGATAACACAAAGTCCGCATTTGGAAAAAACCATTTGGAACTCCTCCGGCTGACGTTTATCGTAGGAAGCGTTGAAGGTGATACGCACCCTACGGACTAATCCGTCGTCAGCTCGACACGTTCGGGTCGTACCGGAAAGAAGATGAATTTTGCTATATCGGTCAGGGGACCGGAAATGGCTAGGATACCGGGTCATCCCGATGATCCAATAACGTGGGCGCGCAGCGCCGAATTTTACGACAGATGCACCGGCATCTGAACCAAGAACCGGACGCAAAAGCGTCCACCGGCGCGTGCAAATGCCGCGCTGACAGGCGAAACACAATGATCAACGACGCACATTTTACGCAACCATCTCGCACCTCCGCCCCGGCGCAGCAGCGACAAAATGGCATTGCGATTTGGCGTCATCGTGCAGGAACGCACGGCGCGTCGGCCTATGCCAGAGCGCGATCTTATTTATTTAGAAAGGCGGAGGCGCAGATTGCGTCGCCGCGACCCCTACACCGTGTTGATGAACCGGAGGAAGGGCCGCCCGGCGCATTTGCGCCGTCCGAACTGATGACTGCATGGCTAAGAAAATGCTCATCGATGCGACCCACGCGGAAGAGACCCGCGTTGTGGTTGCGGACGGCACACGGCTTGAGGAATTTGACTTTGAGTCGGTTACAAAACGGCAGATAGCCGGAAACATTTATCTGGCGCGCGTGATGCGTGTCGAACCGTCTTTGCAGGCGGCGTTTGTTGACTACGGCGGGAATCGCCACGGATTTCTTGCCTTCAGCGAGATCCATCCTGACTATTATCAAATCCCGAAGGCCGAGCGAGACGCTCTGGTCGCCGCGATGGCGCGTGACACCGATGCGGACGATGGCGACGCCGAGAAGCCCAAGGCAAAACGCGCGCGTGCGGACGATAAAAAAGCTACTCCGAAAGACGACACCGAACGCGGCAATCGCCGCGGGTCACGCCGTGGAGGCAGACATAAGCGCAGCGGCTCGCGTGGACGCGCTGTCAAGCGTTCGCGTGATGGATCAATTATCGAACGCGAGTTTCGTATTTCAGGCGGCATGAAGGTTCGGTTGCTGCGCGAGGATGATGGAACAGGCATCGAGCAGGAATTCAAACTCTTGGACGGAACCCGTGTCAAATTGATGAAGGATCAGCCGGTCGAAAAGCCGGTCGCGGTGCTCGCAATGGCAACCGATCTTGACGATAAAATCTCCGCCGATGCAGACGATATTGTTGATTTACCTGATGAAGTTGGAGGCGAAGACACCCGCGAGGAGTTCCGTCCTGCCCGGAAGCCCCGTCTTCGCGACTACAAAATCCAAGACGTCATAAAGAAAAAGCAGATTTTGCTCATTCAGGTCGTCAAAGAGGAGCGCGGTAGTAAAGGCGCGGCAGTGACGACGTATATGTCGCTGGCGGGTCGCTATTGCGTTCTTATGCCCAACACTGCACGTGGTGGGGGTATTTCCCGCAAGATCACGCATGTCTCAGACCGCAAGAAACTTAAAGAAATCGCCAATGAGATGGAAGTCCCTAAAGGCATGGGGCTTATCATAAGGACTGCAGGCTCACAGCGTACGGAAGCAGAGATTAAGCGGGATTATGAGTATCTTCTTCGTCAATGGGAGGCAGTTCGTGATCTCACGCTTCAGTCTTACGCTCCCGCTCTGATTTATGAAGAGGGCAACCTGATCAAGCGGTCAATCCGCGATCTCTATGCAAAAGACATCGACGAAATCCTCGTCGAAGGTGAGGACGGTTGCCGCGAGGCGACGGCTTACATGCAAATGCTGATGCCGACGCATGCGAAAAACGTTAAGAATTACCGCGATCAAACGCCCCTATTTGTCAGATATCAGGTTGAAAACCAGCTGGCGGCAATGTTCAACCCGACGGTTCAACTGAAGTCCGGTGGCTACATTGTGATCGGTATCACGGAGGCGTTGGTCGCAATCGACGTTAACTCAGGCCGCTCAACGCGAGCTGGATCAATCGAAGATACCGCGGTAAATACGAACCTTGAGGCTGCAGACGAAGTGGCACGGCAACTGAGATTGCGGGATCTTGCCGGGCTGATCGTCATCGATTTCATCGACATGGACCGCTCGGCAAACAACCGCGCCGTCGAAAAGCGGATGAAAGACCGCTTGGCTACAGACCGTGCACGGCTGCAAATCGGAAGGATATCCTCCTTTGGATTGATGGAGATGTCACGGCAGCGCCTCCGTCCCGGGATGCTGGAGGCATCCACAACCGAGTGCCCGCATTGTCACGGTTCCGGCCTCGTTCGTTCGGACGAGTCTCTCGCTCTGACAATCCTACGTGACGTCGAAGAAGAAGGCGTGAAGGGGCGTTCGGCAGTCGTCTCTGTCAAAGCACCGGTCAGTATTGCGAACTTTCTGCTCAACCATAAACGCGACCGCGTGATGAGCATTGAAGACCGCTACAATCTGCGCATTGTCGTAGAAGGTGACCCTCATCTTATCCAACCAAACTACAGTTTGGAGAAAATGAAGGAAGACGAAGCGCCGGAATCGTTGCGCCGCGTATCGAGACCGTCGTCCGTGAGAATCGAAACATCCTATCTCGACCAAGAGACGGATAGCTTTGACGGTTCCGACGGGACGGCATCCGACGTTGCTGATACCGCTGCGCCTGCCTCGCAAGGACCGGCATCCAGCGATGAGGCAGACGATGATCGCACGCGCAGACGCGGAAAGCGCGGTGGCCGTGGACGCAAGAAAACGGATGAGACAGATCCGCTGCGTGTGATTGATCTCGACCCGTCAGAGAACGATGCGGATAAGAAGCCCTTCAAATACGGTGACGGAACCAAAGACGACTCCGGGGCACAAGACGATCCCGAAGACAACCGGCGCGGCAGACGCGGCCAGAGAGGCGGAAAAAGCCGCGGCGAACGGCCCGCACGCGGAAAACTGGGCAATCGCGAGCTTGCCGAGGCCGCTGCGACATCGATGCTGTCTGGCAGGGATGCCTTGGATGATGCGCTACCTAGCATCTTTTCGGCGCCAAGCAGCACTCCGGCCAAACCGGAAGCGCCCGCACAGAAAAGGCGGGCGAGGAAAAGATCAACCGAATCTGCACCGGCCTCCGAGGGCGAAAAGGACAGCGTAGCCGTCGTCTCGGCGGTATCGGAACCACCAAAAGCGGAGACGATGCCCGAAACGCCGGCAGAACCGTCGGAGACGGCAACGGCGGCGGCGATTGTAAATGCATCTTCTGAGCCTCCACAAAACGCGGCTCCAACCGCACCACAGCCCGATCCTTTGTCGGTAAAGGCTCCGCCGACACCGCCGCGGGATGAGCCTAAAAAACGCGGATGGTGGTCACGGAAATAAGCTCCGGACATTTGCGAAAGATTGATCTGCGATATCGCCTAAAGCAGCGGTATCAAAGATCAATCTTCACCGACCAGAAGAACGATCAGCGCACAAAAGATTACGCCGACCCCCAGCCACACCATCGGCTCCGGCCAGCCATTCCCGCTCGCCCCTTCGTATAGCGCGACGAAAGACGGGGCCAGGTATCCGTACGCCATGACTTTGCCGGATGGCAGATAAAGTGCCGCGAACTGCAGGAGAGCAAATGTTATTCCTGTCGTAAAAACAGATAGATAGACTAGCGCGACCCACACCGGCATCGGCAGGCTTATCCAATCAGTCTCAAGCACAGGACGCGCTGCATAAACGCCGACAACCAAGGCTGCACCCCCGATTGTCAAAAGCGTATAAACCGGCACCGGCTCGCCCCGGTTCAACCTTCGGACCATCGGTGTATAAATCGCATGGCAGACGCATCCGATGAAGAAAATCGACTCTCCGTATCCGAGATCAAATGCTAAAATTGCTGCGACGTCGGCGCGAAAGATCACCCACACTGCGCCAAGTGCGCCAATCAGCAGCGCGACTATCGCAACAGGTGTCGTTCGTTGTCGCATGAGCATCCAGCCGAATCCGGCGCTCATGGCGGGGATTAGGGTGAAGATCGCGCTGGTCGAGACGGGGGCAGCGGTTTTTAGGGCCTCGAACATAAAGACGAAGTAACCACCCATTAAGCCGCCGAGAATCAAGTAACGCCAAGGCGCAACCAGGTGTTCGCGACGGGGTCGCATTCCAATAATTCCCAGCACTGCGGCGACAACACAGCCTGCCAAAACAAACCGCGCTGCGGTCAATGCTCCGGGATCTATGTGCGGTGCGGCTCGCTTGCCGATACTGAAAGCCCCCGCGATCAGGGCGGCGAACAACAGCATTGCTGCATGGGCAAGCAGCTTACGTCCGGGGGTTACGGCGACACTCAAAACGCAATGCCGTCCGGCAAGCTTTTGTTTAAACTACCGATAATGGAACACGATCGGATGACTTATTCCGCCGCTACCGAACTCGGATTATTCGGGTGCTGCGTCCAATCTCCGTGATCATCAGAAACGACGTGCCCGGTTCTGGGATCGGTCGCGCCTTCCGGCAACCTTTCCATCGTAATGCAATTCTCTACCGGACAGACGTTCACACACAGATTACAGGCGACGCATTCTTCATCAATTACTTCGAAGGTTCTATCCGCAGACATCGAAATTGCCTGATGCGACGTATCTTCACATGCCGCATAGCAACGACCACACTTGATGCAGGCGTCCTGATCAATACGCGCCTTGGTCACATAGTTGAGGTTCAGGTATTGCCAGTCTGTAACATTCGGAACAGCCATTCCCTGAAAGTCTTTGACAGATTTATAGCCTTTTCCTTCCATCCAATCGGACAAACCGGCCTTCATTTCTTCAACAATCTTAAATCCATAGACCATAGCCGCGGTGCATACTTGTACATTTCCCGCGCCGAGCGCGATGTACTCGGCAGCATCGCGCCAGGTAGTGATGCCCCCGATACCGCTGATCGGCATGCCTGCTGTTTCAGCGTCCCGTCCGATTTCTGCTACCATATTCAATGCGATAGGCTTGACGGCTGGACCACAATATCCGCCATGCGAGCCCTTGCCGTCAATCGTCGGCTCCGGGGCCATCAAATCAAGATTCACGGAAGTTATTGAACTTACTGTATTAATCAGGCTAACCGCATCCGCGCCCCCCGCCCTCGCAGCCCGTGCAGGATAGCGGATATCTGAGATGTTGGGGGTCAGCTTGACGATCACAGGCATCGCGGTCGCGGCTTTGCACCACTCCGTAACCATTTGAATATATTCAGGAACCTGACCGACAGCGGCTCCCATACCGCGCTCCGACATGCCATGCGGACAGCCGAAGTTCAGCTCGATCCCATCGGCACCGGTATCTTCTACCTTTGCAAGGATCTCGGTCCAGCACAGTTTTTCACACGGGACCATCAGCGAGACGACCATCGCGCGGTCTGGATAATCGCGTTTAACCCGCTTAATTTCCTCCAGATTGGTGTCGAGCGGACGGTCGGTAATCAATTCGATGTTATTGATACCAATGACTTTTCGATCAGGACCGTACACCACGCCATAGCGCGGGCCGTTGACGTTCACGATATGCGGGTCGAGGCCCAAAGTCTTCCACACCACCCCGCCCCAGCCTGCGTCGAATGCGCGGCGGACATTATATTCTTTGTCGGTTGGTGGTGCGGAGGCGAGCCAGAAAGGGTTCGGAGATTTAATTCCGACGAAGTCACTGGAAAGATCGGCCATCTGGTAATTCCCCCGCAAACCCTTGCAAAACAGACGTCAAACCCGCGCAAAACTCTGAAATTTCGATTGGGAGTTTTCCAACACCCGACAGAGTTAAGCCGCACGCCGACGCCGCACAAATGTCCGCCGACAAACCGCGCCCGTCAATCGCATAAAGTCAATTTTCGCGAGAAAGTATCCACCGATCGTGACGCCGGTATCAGACTGACCGAAAACCGGTGCCTGCTACTCGGTGACGAATGCAAATGATGCTTCGACGAGCCGGTATACGGTTTCAAGCTCCTCGACCGTCGAAGGCGTGTAGATCATCACAAAGCCTTCCCAGCCTGGACGGGTCTGAGACCAGGGATGAGGCGTGGCCCATCCCGCCTCGACAGCGTCACGCGCTAATACCGGATCAAGCGAAGCATGCAGGCTTCCATCAGGGTGCATGTGTGCAAACTCACGCCCGCCTACGATCACTTCAGGATGCGTGATGCGAACGCCATCCGCGAGCCAGAACCCGACAGCACCGGGAAGAGAAATCACCGTTTTGCGAAGTTCGACTCCCGGCATAGCAGCGACGCGATCCAGCAGTCCGGTCGTCAGCGCCGGGTTAGGTTGCACGCCAATCTGGACATGCGGGACGTTGTTCGTGGTGGCGGGAATTGGTGTCGCGCGGGGGGACAAATCCAGAGATTGCGCTGCCGCAACCGTCAAAGCTCCGCCACAAACTGCAAGGGCAGCGGCGAAGAATAACCGGGGCATCTTCATTTCAGATTCTCCTTGTTGTTCTGTCGGTCTATCGATCTGCGGCAACCCGACGAGTTGCCGCAGCAGGGGCCTTCAGCGACCTGAAAGCTGTTGCAGAGCGCCGGCCCAGTCTTCGACATGGTATGAACGCGCGATTTTGCCGCCTTCCAATTCATGGATGTCGATTGTGAGAATATCGAAGCTGCGACCCTCACCGTCGACGCCGAAGAATGGCGCGACCGGCGTGCCTGTCGCGCGGCTGCGCACCACCACCGTGTTCCCGTCCTGATGCATGTCCTGAACCGCCCAAGTGAGATCGGGGATCAACTTCGCAAAACCGCCGACCTGACCGACAAACCCGTCAATCGTCTTGTTCTTTCCGGCATAGTTCCCGACGCTTTCCCAACCGCTCGCAGTCGCGTCACGGAAGGCTTGTGCATGGCTCGCGGAACCCGGATTGCTCAGATAATCGTAGAACGCCTGTACGGTGGCCTTATCGTCCGCGCCACGACCATGAAAGGCGTTACTGACCGCATAGCTGTCTTCAAACCAGTTCCAAAGGACGATCTCGCCATCTTCGACTTTGGCGCGCAGGGCGAATGTGAAATCGCCGATTTCCTGACCGGACTTCGTCGTGATGCCGTTCATCGCGCCAAAGGCCGCGAATGTATCGCCCGACGCGAACGCGTCTTCAGTGTCCCACTTTGTCGTCTTGTAGTTCTCACCGAAAATCGGAAGGAATTTGAAAATGGCTTCTTTGCCTTCCCACGGACCGATCCACGGCATGGCGGCGTCACCTTCGTTATGCCAAACCATGTCGTCCGCCATGAGACTCGACATCTTGTCCATGTCGCCTGATCCCATCGCGCCCATGAATTCCATCACGGTATCAAAGGTCGCCTGACTGTCTGCATCCATCGTCTGCGCAAAAACCGGAGCGGCGATAACCTTGCCCAGCAATACACCGATCACTGCGGCGAAAAGTTTTCTACGGTTCATCTCGTATCCTCCAAATAGCGGCCCCGTGCCGCTCGGGAGGATTATGGACAACTTATTTTTGTCGCATAAGTTGGAATTAATAAAATTAACTGTTCGATAGGATCGAATAATATCTGCTGATCAAACTCTCGGTTGGCGCGCTGATCGCCGTGGAACGTCAGCGGAGGCAAGGGCGCGCATCCCGCGCCTTTACATCCCGGCGGGACCGCGCGAGATGGCTGCAACACCCGTGCGGCTGACATCGACTAACCCGAGCGGGCGCATCAGATCGACAAATGCGTCAATCTTTTCGGGATCGCCGGTCAGTTCAAACACAAAGCTTTCCAGCGACGCATCGACGACCTGTGCACGAAACGCATCTTTCAGGCGCAGGGACTCGACGCGGTGTTCGCCGGTATTCGCCACCTTGACCAGCGCCAGCTCGCGCGCGACCGATGGCCCCTCGACCGTCAGATCGCGCACGCGATGCACCGGAACCATCCGTTCAAGCTGCGCCTTGATTTGCTCGATCACCATGGGCGTTCCGGTGGTCACAACACTGATCCGCGACCGATGGCCGGTGTGGTCGGTTTCCGCTACGGTCAGGCTTTCGATATTATAGCCGCGACCGGAAAACAGGCCGATCACCCGCGCCAGCACACCGCTTTCGTTATCGACCAGCACTGACAGGATGCGCCTTTCCTCGCCCTCGGGAAGGGCGGGACGCAGGTTGTAGGCACTTTGTGAGGAACTTCCGCGTTTCAAATCCATCGAACTTCAACTTTTTATCTGCTGTCCAGGAAAAGCAAAACGCGATCCGGGATCTTCTTCCATTAACAAGGATGCCCCGCATCCTGTGCGGGGCAACGACAGGAAAGCTTAAACCATCACTGCGCCATCGGATTTGATCGCATTCGCAATCGCCTCCGGGTCAACTTCAGAACTCAGCAACATCTCGTTATGCGCCTTGCCCGACGGGATCATCGGGAAACAGTTCTCGTGCTTTTCGACCAGACAATCGAAAATCACCGGACCGTCATGCGCCAGCATTTCCTTGATCGCTTCATCCAGATCAGCCGGATCCTCGACTTTGAGGCCTTTGCAGCCGAACGCTTCCGCCAGCTTCACGAAATCGGGCAAAGCCTCAGAGTAGCTGTTAGAATAG